>NZ_JXYY01000017.1:0-20205 GCF_016082235.1 Spiroplasma sp. hyd1 | reverse complement strand
CTCTTTAAATATACCGAATTAAATTTTAAAATTCAATCCCTTTAACATAAACAAATGACATTTTCAGAAAACGGGAAAAAAGCTTTAAAACTAGTATAAATTTTAAAAGTTTTTAAATCTTTATCTGATAAATATTCTGTTGCTAATGTTATTAGATCTTGNCGATAATGTTCTACTAAATTTATTCAACAAAACCAACCAAGAATTAAAAAAATAATCCCCATAATTGATAAAACCTGAATTGCAATTCCCATCCCATTAATAACATCACTGTCTTTTAAGAATTGTGTTAAAACAACTAAAATTGTTGTTCCAATAAATAAAAATAAATCAAACACTAAAAATCATGATAAAAATTTTAATCAAAAAAAAGATTTTGACTCTTTTGTTTTTTTATTATAAACATAATAAAAATGAAAAATAATATCATAAATTTTAGCAATACTTTGGTCTTTATAATCATTTTGTCGAATAACTACGGCATTACTTATTTTAGAAAAATTACGCGCTTTAATAATACGTTTTCGTTCCCCGATATTAACATCTTGAAAATCATTATCATCTAACATTTTTCGTAATAATTTTCGTGGTTCTAAAGCTGTTTTACGTCTTTTATATCCAAGTAGAACAAAACCAAAAGTTAATCATCCTAAAATAAACAAACCTGTAATTACAATGAAGACAAAATAAACTAATCCTGTTATTTGTGCTAATCCAAACATTTTTAATCACATTCTCCTTACATATAAATCTTACCTTATTTTTTAGATTTTTCGTCTGGTTCTTGGGTAATTAGTTTGCCATTTTCATCAAATGACTTCGCACAAAATCCAACACCATCGAAAACTTCAGGGACACATTTAAAATTATTTTCAATTTCTTGTAATTTCTGTTGAATTTCTGCTTCTGTTAATTGATTATCTCTTTGATCTTTTTTCATAATTTTAATTACTCACTGCCAATAATTATAACACTTTATTCTATAAGCAATCAGAGAGTAACTTTAATTTAATTATCTTAAATTTTTAATACTATTTTTTCGATAAAAATAAATAATAAAAACAAAGAAATTTTCTTCTTTGTTTTAAGATAAAGCTTAATTAATTATCTAAATAAGCAATTGCTTCAATTTCAACTAAAGCATCTTTTGGTAAACCTGCAACAGCCACTGCTGAACGAGCGGGAAAGTCTTCGGTAAAATATGTTTGATAAACTTCATTCATTGCCGAAAAGTCATTAATATCTTTTAAGAAAATATTAACTTTTACAACATTTGCTAAGCTATAACCAGCTGACTGAATAACTGCTTTTAAATTTTCTAATGCTCATTTTGTTTGATCAGTAATTGTTGTTCCACCAAAAGTCATTGTTGATGGATCTAATGGTAATTGTCCTGAAACATATAGAAAGTTACCAGCTTTAATTGCTTGTGAATACGGACCAATTGCCTGCGGAGCTAAGGTAGTTGCGATAATTCTTTTACTCATCTTAAATTTTCCTTTCTTATTTAGTAAAAATTGTTATTAAAATGTTGACTATTTTGCCGACCATCGCAAACGATGTTCCAATATTAATTCTAAAACATGATGGTGGCGTTTCAACAAAATCATTATCTTTACTAACAATTAATTTATGTTTTCATAGTAGTTCATTAACTTCTTGTGAAGTTAGGTTAGTTTCTGCATAATTAATTCAAACCAAATATGACGCTTCTAATTTCATAATTTTTAAACCTGGAATTACTGTTAGTTTTTCTTTAACATACTGATAATTTTTTACAACATAGGTTAACATTGCTGTCTTTCACATAATTACTTCCGAATTATTATAAGCAGCAAGATAAGCTGGAATTGTAAACACATTGGGTGACGTGATTGAAGCACGTTGATATTGTTCATCAATTTTGGCTCTTAACATCTCGTTATGTGTAATTAAGTACGATGATTTTAAACCGCCAAGATTAAAAGCTTTATTTGGGGAATTACAAACAATTAGATAATTATCTAAAATTGTAAATGATAGTAACGAATTAAATTTAACGTTTGGTAATGCTAAATCACCGTGTACTTCATCTGATATTATTAAAACATGATATTGCTGACAAATTGCAATTATTTTTTGTAATTCGTTCCTTGTTCAAACACGCCCCCCAGGATTATGAGGATTACACAAAATAAATAATTTTGGTTGATATTTTTTAATTGTTGTTTCAAACATTGCAAAATCAATTTGATAAGTATCATCGACTCATTGTAATTGATTTGCAAGCAGGCGCCGTTTATTATTAATAATTGCTTGCCCAAATGGCCCATAAACTGGGGTTTGAACTAAGACATAATCATTAACATCTGTTAAACATTGAATTAATTGATGCAACGCATTAACAGTTCCATGAACCAACTTAATTTTATCAACCGGAACGTTAACTTGATGTTGATGATAATATCAATTACTAATTGCTTGATAAAGATCATCACTAACATAACTATAACTATAAACTCCTTTTTTTGCGCGTTCCAAAATAGCATTTATAATTGGTAGTGGTGTCGTAAAATCTAAATCGGCAATTGATGAATTAATGATATTATCACCAGTTAGATGATAATTTTTTGCAATGTAAGTGTGATCTCATTTTCGTTCTAAATTTTGACTACGGTCAATGATAATATCAAAGTTATATTTCATTATGATCAGTTTTATCTTTCGATCTTAGAATTATTTTTTCTCTGTTTATGATTTAAATATTGTTCTTGTTCCCTTGATGATAATTGTTTAAATTTTTTTAAATGCTGTTTTTTAACAACTGGAACAATTCCTAATGATAAAATATTAACTGTTCAAGTTTGAACTTTTTTCTCAATAATTGGTTTTGTCTTAATATATTTTAACCCTAATAATAAACTTGTTGATATTGCGCAACCAATAATGGCAAAGATTAATCATAATAAGATTGCTACCCCAATTGAGACGGTACCCGTTGTTGATTGGATCCCCGCCATTGTAATAAAACCACCACCAGTAATTGTTGAACCTAAATTAAAGGCTGCACATAATCCCCCCGAAACAGCACCACTTAGCATAAACGAAGGAATCACACGGAATGGGTCAGATAAAGCAAACGGAATTGCACCTTCAGTAATTCCTAACGATGATAGAATTCATGCCATTTTACCAGCTTCTTTTTCATATTGATTGGAAAAACGACGACCAATAAATGTTACTAATGCTGTAGTTCAACCAGTTCCAATTCCTGCTGCTCAAAAACAAGCATATGGTACCAATAATGTTGGGTTAGTTAATTGTCCCCCAGTAAAGGCTTGTGAAAATGATGCAAATGAGAAAGCTCATACTACTTTATTAAATGGCCCGCCCAAATCAAAGACACACATCATTCCAATAATAATTCCTAGCAAGGCTGCTAAATTTGATGTTTGTAAAGTTGTTAACCCACTAAAAATAACATTAATTAATAAAGCAATTGGTTGCCCAATAACAAATAAAATTACACACATACTAATTAATGACCCTAACATAGGATATACAAACCACGTTAAAACTCCTTGCATTTTTTGACTAACTAAATATTTTTTAAATAATTTCATCATATATCCAACTAGCATCCCAGTAATTAAACCACCTAAAAACCCAAGGCCATCAACAATTACTGTGCCATCAGCAGCGGTTTTTGTAACATAGACACATGCTAAACCACCAAGAAACCCTGGTGTTAACCCTGGTTTATCAGCCATGGCATAAGCAATATAAGCTGCTAGTACTGGTGCTAATAAAATACTTAAACTTTTTCCAGCAACATTACTTAAAGTATTTAATCAATTAGCATGTTGCACAATATAATCCGCTCCAGCAATTTGAATAATAATTGTAATTAAAGCTTGAATTGCTGTTCCAGCCACAATAACTGGTACTGCATAAGAAATTCCCGTTAAAACAGCATTTTTTAAACTAACAGCTCCCGTTTTAAAATGTAATTTAAATCAACCTTTCTCCTTTTTAGTTTTAATTTGTTTTGTTGTTGGAATCTGTTGATTTGGAAGTTGACGCATAATTTGAAATGCTTTTTTAAAAACACCATCAACATCATGCAATGGTTCACTAACCGCTACTTTTAAAATTGGAATATCAACAAACCGTTCTTGTTCACCAATAGCAATATCAGCCGCAATAATTAGCACATTAGCGTTTTGAATATCTTCTGGTGTTAATTTATCTTCAAAACCATTTGCTCCTTGTTTTTCAACTTTAACTGCATAACCCAAACGCTTTGCTTCATCTTCAATTTTTTTCGCCGCCATATAAGTATGCGCTACCCCAGCTGGACAAGCAGTAATTCCTAAAACATAGCCCTTATAATTTTCTTTTGTTACAGTTGTTGGTTCATCTTCTGCTTGTAATAATGCCAAAATTTTTGTTTTATCGTTTTCTGTTTTTAAGGTTTGCCGCAGATCAGGATTTAATAATTTTTTAGCAACATTACTTAAGACTTCTAAATGAATATCATTTTTTTTATTCGTTGGAATAATTAAAGCAATTGCCACTTGAACAGCACTATTATCAAATGTTGGTCATGATAATCCAGTTTGATAACGGACAAAAATAACCGCTGGTTTTTTAATATATTTAATTCGTGCATGGGGAATTGCAAAACCATCTTCTAACCCCGTTGATGTTTCATGTTCCCGGGCTCATAGCGCTTTTGTTAATTTATCAATATTATCAATACATCCTGCCTTATAAGCGATTGTTGCTAATTCTTGAAATGCCTCATCTTGTGTTGTAGCTGATGAATCTAAAACAATTTGTTCAATTGAAAAAAGATCATCTTTATTTTTAATACTCATTTTATCCTCCTTATTTTAATAAAATTTTGTTGTCCTTGCCTTAATTAAAGCAAAAAGGAAAATTAAAACAATAAAAAAACTATATTTTGGAATATAATTCCAACAAATGAAATAGATTTTATTAAAAATACTTGCGAATAATTTTTGCATATAAATAATCTAAAAATTGCATTACCGTTTGTGAACGAATTGAAAAAACATCTCAAATTTCATTTTCCCGCGAATTAACAACAAAATAATTTGTTATGTGTTCTGTTAAAGCAGTTTTTTCCCAATAATTCCAAAGGAATATACATCAGGATTAACTTGTTTAGCAATTGCAGCAATAAAATTCGATTGTCCACTCAAAGTGATATAAAGCACCATGTCATCAGTCATGATCATTGGTAAATAAGATTCAATTGAGTTTAAATCATTTTGGTGAATAACATTCTTATTAATTCATCGTAACCGTTGAGCAAAATTTCGTGAAACATTATATGCTAAATTAAACGCAAAAATAAAAACAGTTTTAGCAGTTGTAATTTTTTTAATTAATGTTGATAAATCATTTTGAAAAAAAGCAGTGTGTAACAATTCCGCTGATTCAATTTTAATTTTTAAGTATTTGTCAAAAAAAGCCATTTCATCATGAACTAATTGCTTATTAGCATTAAATTGTTGAACATCTAACGAAACATGTTCTGTTAAATATTTGACCTTAAATTTTAATTCATTAATTCCTTCCAATCCAAGTTTTTGACAAAATCGAATAATCCCAGCGGCCGAAGTAAAACAATTAGTAGCGATCTCACTTGTTGTTAACTTATTAATTGTTGTAAGATTTGTCAAAATATAACGGGCAATTGTTTGATTTGTTAAGTTTTTTTGATCAACTGCTAATATTTGTAATTGTTTTAATAAATCTGTGTCCATTTTTAAGCCTCCTTGGAATGATTAATTCTAAATTCCACCTCAACAAGCAATTGGTTAAGTTCAGTTCATTGTTTTCAAAATTGGATAACGTCGATTCATAAATCGTTTATTTAAAGCAAAAGCAACAATAAACATTACTAATAATCCTAAGAAACTAATTAAGTAATCACCAATGTTAACTGTTCCCGAAACATAGGACAACATATTATAAACAATTTGATAACGAATTAAATTAATAACCATTGCTCCAATTGGAATTGAAATTACTCAACTAATTAAAATAATTGGTAAATAAATTAAAAACATTCGGTTAAAAATTCAAAGGTCAGAATAGCCTAATGCTTTAAAGCTATTTAAGACTTTTAAATTATCTTTTAAAATAATATTAGTAATAATGAAGATTTGGAAAATACAAGCAACAATTGATGCAACAAGTATTAGTAAATAAATTAAGAATAAAATAATTTGTAAATTAATCGTTTGCTGTAACAATATTTTTAAGTTTTGCGTTCCATTATATATTGGCGAAGGTTGATATTGAGAAGGATTGGGTAAAACATTATAGTTGTTATTTTTTTCATAAACCCCAATATAATNATATGTTTCATTTTGAAGTAAAGATGAATATAATGTTGCTAATCGTTTTGGTGTTAAACGTTGATTATTATAACGATTAATTAAAAACATATTTTTCATTCCATTATCAAACTGATCAGCAACAACATAAAAAGTAACATTTTTATCATTAAAATTGCTTACTAAAATATCACCAATATTAACACCTTGTAAAAACCGATACGCTTTGTTAATAATAATTGGATATAATTGAACACGATAATTGGTTGGATCTCACTTTGGATCCTTACTATAAAACCAGTTTTTACTTTGAATTAACTTTTTCATTTCATTAACTTGCAAAATAGCATAATTAACTTTTGAACTAAAGCGATCTGCTTGTGCTGCACGTAATAAACTATCTGTATCACCACTTTGGTCAAAACTTTTTATTTTATTAAAGAATCAACTAATATCTGTTTTTTCTTCAACGTTTGGATAAAATAAATTAGTATTATTTTTATAATCATAAAACTCAATTGCATTTCCTGTTAAAGATTTTAACTTTTTACTACTAATAAAATTACGATAAAAAGTTGGGATTGATAAATTAATTGTTGATTCATCATTTGCCGTTTGATAACTTGTTAAAAAATGTTCTAAATTATTATAATTAATTGCTTCTTGCGCATAAAGACTTTGTGTATAAGCAAAAATTTCTGATTGATATGGTCCATAAATAATTGGTTGATACCCTATTGTAATAATTCCATCTTCATGACTTAATTCATTAATAAAATACTCGTAAACAGACCCTTGGATAAACTTTGTAATTTGATCATAATATTTGGTATCTTTACAATTTTGTAAGTATCATTCATAAGAATTAGCTTTAAACCATAAATGTTTTAACGAAGGAATAACAGTACTATCACCAACAAATGGTCCACAAACTGGTGGTGTTGTTCCAACACTAGTATATTTTTTCAAAACCATTTCTTCCGTAAAAATTTTTTGTTGGGGATTTAATAAAAGATACCCCGAAACATTAGGATCTTTAACTGCAGCTGGACTTTCATATACCAAGTAATCATATGGTGGGGTTTGACCAGTAGGATCATTATAGTTTGTATCATAACGGTAAACATATTTCCAATTTGTATTTTCTTTTAAATTAAGATTGATCTGACTAAAATTAATAATGGTTGTTAAACCAGTAAACAACATTGCTCCCGTTAAAGTTGTTACAACAATTGTTAATAATAATTTCCATTTTGCATCTAAGGCAAACTTAAGACTAATCTTATATTTAAAATTTAAATGTAAAAAACCAATTTTTGGAATGTGCGTTTTTACCACTTTTGGTTTTAACAAAACTAAGGTTGGTCGTGACACTTCAATAATGATAAATAAGAACGCATAGGCACAAACAACTAAACTTGACAATAAATACGTTCCAATAATTAATCATCACGGTGGAATTGAAATATAAGTTGTAAATTCTAAAAATCCTTGATATGTAATATTTAGGATAAACGCAAAGATTCAACTCGTTATTAGTGATAACGAAGCAATTACAAACATTAATAGTAGAAAACAAGATAATAGTAAAAAAGCAATTGTTCCTGTGCCATAACCCTGGGCTTTTAAATTTCCAATAATACCACGGTTAACAAATAACAATTTATTGACAATCATACTGATCATAATAAATGATGAAATTACTAATAGTAATGAAATCGCCACTAAAATTGACCAAATAATTTCTTCTTTATTTGAAATCAATTCTTTCATATGATTTAACGGGCTATACGCCCCGTTTGAATATGAAAAATTAGCATTATCATAAACATTTGCCATATCACTTCAACTATTTTTTGCTGCTAAAAAATCATTGTTTCATTGGTCCTTCGCCAATGCCGCATTAATTGTTACCCCATTACTCATAATTCGGGCTGCTGCTGCCATATTTTGCTGCAAACGATCATATTCATCACCACGAATTCATAAATACGGATTATAAATAAATGATGATTCATTCGAAGCACTATTAACATAAGCATTAGTTCCAAATCCAACAACACGATATTTAAATCCATAAATGGTAAAAGAATCACCAATTTTAATTTTATTATGCGAAGCATAAGAATTATTAATAATAATTGGTGGATAATCACTTGTTGCATTATAATCTAAAAAAGTTTTATAATCCCCCTTAACCATAATTGGTGTTGTTCAATAATACGGGCGATCACTTTGTATGTAAAAATTTTCAGCTTTAAAAATGTCATAAACTTGCATTGTTTCATTCATAATTGCTCGATCAGCAACCGAACCAATAATGACAGAATTTAATAAACGTAATTCTAACTGATAAATGCGTGGTTGGTTTTGAACAAAACTTTGATAAGCATCAGTAAAAACATTTGTATCAGTTGCTAAACGCGGATTATTTGGTGAACTAACAAACGGAATCAAACCATTAGGGTTTTTTAAATATCCCAGTAGTTCAGCATAATCTGCTTGACTTAAAAAATAATCACTACTAGGTAAAATATTGCTTGTAAAATTTAAAACAACATTCCCCGTTGCTTTTAGTTGCTCAACAAAATAAGGATTTGAACTATTTAAAGCAAGTCATTTTCCGTTATATGTTGGATCCTTTGTTGAATCTAAAAAAATTTGATAACTATCATTCGTTCCCTTTCGCAATAAAAAATAAGAACTTTCTACTTTTGTAGCATCAATTGTTTGGTTAGAATTAATATAGTTAATGTTATTTAATCCATATGATAAATTTTTATTATTTGAAGCAATTTTTAATTGCTCACTAAAGCGAAAAGAAATATTGGTATTATATAAGTTTTTTCCAATCACAGCTAATTGACTAGTACTTAAATCATTTGACATAATCATTCCTCCAAAAAGAGTAATGACGACACCCAACATTAAAAACAATCCCAAAACCTGCAAACTATTCTTGGTAAAACTTAATCAAAAATTTTTGAATAAATGTCTTATCATTAGTTTTCATCTCCGTATAATTTAATTTAATCATAATACATTATTGGTTATTTTTCAAAATTATATTTTGGATTTTTTGCTAATTTTTGTAAAGCGTCTCGTGCCGCTAATTGTTCTGCTTCTTTATGCGTATAACCATGACCCTCGCCATAACGAATGCCATCAATTTCTGCCATCACAGTATATAAGACGCGGTTGCCTTCTAATGGTGGTGATTCTTTTACTAACTTATATTCCAGCGTTCGCACATCACCAGCCTGTAAAAATTCTTGTAATTCGGTTTTATAATCACGGATTTGGTCAAAAAAACCCGGACTTGAAACCATTTTAATTAAAGTTTGATCAATAAAAGTAGGAACTGTTTCTTCTCCTAAATCAAGATATAATGCTGCTAACATTGATTCATAAATATCCGCTAAAATGCGATTTTTTTCATACCCTTTTGTTTTAATTTCACCTTTTCCTAACAACAAAAAGGGAGCTCAATTCATTTGCCGAACTAATTCTGCCAATGTCCCTTCACGAACTACTTTACTTCGTAAATTAGTAATTTCTCCCTCATTTTTGTCAGGAAAAGTTAAAAATAAATATAATGAAATTTCTTTTGCTAAAATAGCATCACCTAAGAATTCCATTCGTTGATAAGTATAATTCAAATTATTTTCATTAGCATAAGAATTATGGGTTAAAGCCTCTAAATAATATTTTTTTGTTTTAATCCGAATATTATATTGTCTAAAGAACCCTTTTAATTCTGCAAATAATTGGTCGGGTTGTTTATTTATAAACTTCATCGTAAAATTAATCCTCCTTTAATAATTTTATCGTTATTTTTTGAACAAAATCATTAACAATTGCAGTGCGAGCCATTTCTAATGTACTAATCCATGATTTCTCATCACTGCTGNCATGCGTTTTAATAGCAATTGCCTTTAACCCTAGTACTAAAGCTGAAGCATTATTCCGATAATCAAATGTTTCACGAACACCCCGGAACGCTTTGCGAAGGGATAATGCTTTTAATTTACGATAAAGATTTTTAGTTAATTCATATTTAATAACTGCCATTAAGTTTTTTGCCATTCCCTCTAACGTTTTTAAAGCAATATTCCCGGTAAAACCATCTGTTACGATGATATCAACAAGATTACTTGTAATATCCCGTGGTTCAATGTTTCCTTTAAAATTAACTTTATTATTGCCAGCCAACAATTTATAAGCTTCCTTATGATAGTCTTTTCCTTTTGATGCTTCTTTACCAATATTCAAAATAGCAACTGTTGGAGTTGGATTATGCATAATTGCTTGTGCATAAACACTAGCCATAATTGCAAAATTAACAAGATCTTGGGGTTCATTTTCTAAGTTAGCCCCAACATCTAACATTAAAACTGATTTTCCTTTTTTAATCGTTGGAATAAAAGGCATAAAAGCTGGGCGAGAAATTCCAGGAATTTCACCAACAATAAAATGACATGCTGCTAAAAAAGCTGCCGTTGAGCCACCCGAAAGAAAGGCATCAGCTTTTTGGTCACATAATAATTCAGCAGCACGAACCATTGAACTATTTGGTTTACGACGAACTTCCATTAAGCCTTCTGTCATTAAAATAACTTCTGTTGTTGCAAAAATTTCATACCTTGTTGCATCTAATTTTACTTTAGTTACCGCGGTTTGAATTTCGCTTTCATTACCGACTAAAATAAATGTAACATCTTGATATTTTTTCATAAAAACTTTCAAAGCCCCAATAATTGGATTAATTCCTAAATCGGTTCCCATCATGTCAATCGCAATTTTACTCATAATTAAATCTCCTAACTTATTTTTAATTATAACAAATAATTAACTAGTTTTTTTCACGAAAAGATTATGGAAATTAATAATTATTTTTTTGGTAAAACTTCAAGTAACTGTAACTTAATCTTTCCTTTACTATCAACTTCTAAGACCTTAACTTTAACAAGATCATTTAATTGCACAATATCTTCGGTTTTTTCAACTCGTTTTTCCGCTAATTTTGAAATATGAATTAAACCATCAACATTTTCTTTTAAATTAACAAAAGCCCCAAACTTTTCAATTTTAACAATTGGTCCTGTCATTTCAGCACCAATTTCAACGGGCATTGCAATTGCTTTAATTAATTCATAAGCTTTTTCAATTGCCGGATAATCCTTATGATAAATTGTTACTTGACCATCATCTTCAATATCAATTTTAACATCATCAGCTTTCTCAATAATGGCTGTAATCATCTTACCACCAGGACCAATCACTTCGCGAATTTTATCAACTGGAATCATAAATGTTTTCATTTTCGGCGCTGTTGGCGCTAATTGTGTTCGTGGTGCTACAATCGTTGCTAAAACATTATCAAGAATTTGCAAACGAGCTTTTTTAGCCGCTAACAATGCTTCTTGTAAAATTGTTTCATTAATACCAGCAATTTTAATGTCCATTTGCAACGCACAAATCCCTTGTGCTGTCCCTGCCACTTTAAAATCCATATCGCCAAGATGGTCTTCCATTCCTTGAATATCAGTTAAAATGGTATAGTTATCATCTTCTTTTACTAATCCCATTGCAATTCCGACCACGGGTGCTGTAATTGGAACACCAGCGGCCATTAAAGCTAAAGTTGCAGCACAAATTGAAGCTTGTGAGGTACTACCATTTGATTCTAATACTTCTGAAACAATGCGAATTGTATATGGAAACACCTTTTCACTCGGAATAATCTGTAACAATGCTTTTTCCCCTAAAGCCCCGTGGCCAATTTCACGACGGGATGGTGGTCCCATCCGTCCTGTTTCACCAACAGAAAAAGGCGGAAAATTATAATGGTGCATAAAGCGTTTCCCATCTTCATCAGTAATACCATCAATAATTTGATTTTCCCCTAAAGCTCCTAATGTCACAACAGACAAGACTTGTGTTTCACCTCGTGTGAACAAAGCACTCCCGTGAACAACTGGTAAAATATCAATTTCACTAGTTAAAGGACGAATTTCATCAAGGCGACGATTATCTAATCGTGTTTTATCAATTAAAATTTGACGACGAACTTCTTGCCGAACAACATCATATAATGCTGTTTTTAGTTCCAAAATAATTCGTTGACGGTCTTTTTCAGTTATATCGTTTGCAATCGGATAATGTTCTAACGCTTGTTCAGTTAAACCTTGAATTGCTTCATAACGTAAAACCTTTTCTTTAATTTGTGCTGCCGCAATTAACTTTGTCGCATAATGTTCATTAACATACGCAATAATTTCGGAACGAACAGTAAATAATGTAACATCCATTTTTGGTTGACCAACTTTAGCAATAATTTCATTTTGAAAAGCAACCAATTCGACAATTACTTTATGACCCCTTAAAATTGCTTCTAACATTGTTGCTTCCGAAACTTCTTTCGCACCAGCTTCAACCATATTAATTGCATCAGTTGTTCCGGTCACAATTAATTCCATTTGACCCGTATTTAACTGCTCTAAAGTTGGATTAACAATAATGTTTTGTTTTTGATCAACGGTTAATAATGCTCCCGCCACAGGACCAGCAAACGGGATTTTTGAAATACCAAGGGCTAATGATGCGCCAAATAAACTAACAATCCGAACATCACTATCATTATCAACAGCTAAAACATTAATGATAATTTGAACTTCATTACGAAAATTTTCTGAAAATAATGGTCGTAACGCACGATCAATCACCCGTGCTGATAAGGTTCCATATTCTAATGGTTTTCCTTCCCGTTTTAAAAAACCACCCGGAATTTTTCCAACCGAATATAACTTTTCTTGAAAAATAACTGTTAATGGAAAAAAATCAGTTTCACTAACCTTATTACTAACTGTTGCTGTTACTAAGACCACTGTTTCACCATAACGGATTAAAACAGCCCCACTGGCCTGTTTTGCTAATTGTCCATGTTCAACGATCAATTGTCGATTATTAATTATCTTTTTAAATACTTGTTTTGCCATCAAAACCCTTAATTCCTCTCTGTTATTTTAAACCTTTTTAATTTTATCACACATTATTTTGATATTTAAGATATGATATAAATATAGCGAAAAAGTTGAGGAACCTAATATGAAACAGCAATCAGTTTATATTGATAATCAAACCTTTGAAACAATAAAAGATAACGCCTACTTGTTGGATGTTCGAACTAATGTTGAATTTAAAACGTTATCTCAAATGCCAAATTCAACAAATGTTTATATCTTTGACTTGTTACAAAACCCAAATCATTATTTGCCAGATAAAGAACAACTAATTTTTACTCTGTGTAACGGTGGTAACCGCAGTAGTGAAGCCGCATTAGAATTACGCCAACTTGGCTACTCTAATGTTTATGTTTTAACAACTGGCATTTATGGTTATTATCGCTGAAAAAACAAAAAAAATAATAAATAAAAAGGTTTTAAAATTAATTTTAAAACCTTTTTATTTATTATAAATCTTCATAGAAATTATCGATAATATGAAATGAACTAATATCTTTTAATTCTTGTAACTTTGTTTTTTCCTCAACAGATAATTTAGTCGGAATTGCAACAAGAACATTAACAATTAGATCACCACGTTTAGTAGATGCTGGGCCTTTAAAAAACCCATGGTTTGGAATACTAAAAACACTATTTGTTTTTGTGTTTGCTGGCAGTTTTAAATGAACATCACCATCAAAAGTTGGCACTTTAATTTCAGCACCTAATAAGGCGTCTAAATAAGAAACTGGTAAATCTAAGTGCAAATTATCATTAATCCGTTTAAAATATTTATTTGGTTTAACAGTAATTTCTAAATAAATATCACCACGCGGACCATTATTTAAACCATAATTTCCTTTTTCACGAATTCGTAATTGTTGGTTTTCATAAATTGATTTTGGTAGTTCAATTTCAACAACTTCTTTCCCACGATAATGACCTTGACCTTTACATTTTGGACATTTACTTGCAACAACTTTTCCACGACCCTTACAATCAGGACAAGGTTGTTGCGATTGAATTACGCCAAATAAACTACGTTGTTCAATATTAACATATCCATACCCATCACAAGTTGTACAAGTATGAATATCTTTTTTCAGATCTTTGGCACCCGTTCCATCACACGCTTCACAAGTCTTATCAACATTTAAATCAAGTTTAATTGTTTTTCCAAACATTTGTTCTTTTAAAGTAACTGTTACTCGTGCTGCAACATTTTCTCCTTTAATTGGTTGGTTACTAAAACCACGACGTTTTTTAGCGCCCCCACCAAAAAAGTTTTCAAAAATATCACCAAAACCACCAGAAAAAATATCTTCAAAATCACNACCGCCACTAAAGCCTTGGCTAAAGCCACCAAAACCGCCAAAAGCATTTGGATCATTTCCGGCATGGCCAAATTGATCATAGTTCCGGCGTTTATTTGGATCAGATAATACTTCATAAGCTTCGTTAACTTCTTTAAATTTTGCTTCTGCATCCTTTTCTTTTGAAACATCCGGGTGATATTTTTTGGCTAGTTGGCGAAATGCTCGTTTAATTTTTTCATCTGTTGCATTTCGTTCAACACCCAATACATCATAATAGTCTCGTTTCCCCATTTTACCATCTTCCTACTTTCCTTCTTAAAGAAAAGATAACTAAAATAATTTTAGTCATCATTATTGTTATTTATCTTTCTTTTCATCATCTTCAGTAATTTCTGGTTCAGATTGTTCACCTTGGTGATCATTCATATGTTTTGAAGCTTCGNCCATTGCTTGTTCAAGCCCAGTCATTTTTGCTTCTAATCCGGCATAATCTTCTTTATCTAATAATTCTTTAATTTCTTTAACCATTTCTTCTGATGTTTTTAATTGTTCAGCATCCATTTTATCTTTGTTCGTTTCTAATGCTTGACTAATTACTGCAACATATGATTCAGCCTTATTACGTAATTCGATGTTTTTTAATTTTTGTTCATCTTTATCTTTATTTTTTTCAGCTTCATCAACCATACGTTGAATTTCTTCATCGGTTAATCCGCCACCATTAGTGATTGTAACAGATTGTTCTTTGTTTGTTTTTAAATCTTTTGCTGCAACTGAAACAATTCCGTTGGCGTCAATTGAGAACTTAACTTCAATTTGTGGCATTCCTTTTGGCGCCGGGTCAATTCCTGATAATTGAAAACGCCCCAATGTTTTGTTATCACCAGCCATTTTCCGTTCTCCTTGTAATACATGAATGTCAACCGCTGGTTGGTTATCAGCAGCAGTTGAAAACACTTGTGCTTTTGAAGTTGGAATTGTTGTATTTCGAGGGATTAAAACAGTTGATACCCCTCCCAATGTCTCAATTCCTAATGATAATGGTGTTACATCTAATAATAAAACATCTTTTACATCACCAGCTAAAACTCCCCCTTGAATTGCGGCTCCAATTGCTACAACTTCATCAGGATTAATTGTTCGGTTTGGCTCTTTTCCTAATTCACGTTTAATCACTTCTTGAACAGCTGGAATTCTAGTACTTCCACCAACTAATAACACTTGGTCTAATTCACTAGCTTTTAATTTAGCATCCGCCAATGCTTTACGAACAGGTTCAACGGTACGATCAACAAGACTTTTTGTCATTTCATCAAATTTTGCTCTTGTTAAAGTTAAATTTAAGTGTAATGGATTACCATCACGAGCAGTAATAAACGGTGCCGCAATTTCTGTTTGTAATTGTGAAGACAGATTTTTCTTTGCTTTTTCCGCTTCTTCTTTTAAACGTTGCATTGCCATTTTATCTGTTTTTAAATCAATTCCATTTTCTTTTTTAAATTCTTCAACCATTCATTTAATAATAACATCATCAAAGTCATCTCCTCCTAAATGGTTATCTCCCGCAGTTGATAATACTTCAAAAGTTCCATCAGCTAAATCTAAGATTGAAACATCAAATGTTCCTCCTCCTAAATCATAAACTAACACTTTTTGTTCTTTGTCAACTTTATCAATTCCATAAGCTAATGCCGCTGCGGTTGGTTCATTAATAATTCGTTCAACATCTAATCCGGCAATTTTTCCGGCATCTTTTGTTGCTTGACGTTGGGCATCATTAAAGTATGCTGGAACAGTAATAACTGCTTTTGATACTTTTTGTCCTAATTTTTTTTCAGCATAACTTTTTAAATAACGTAAAATTTCGGCTGAAATTTGTTCAGGACTATAATCTTTGCTATTAACATGCACTTTATCAGATGTTCCCATCTTTCTTTTAATTGAACTAATTGTATTTGGATTAGTTACTGCTTGACGTTTTGCAGCATCTCCAACAATAATTTCCTCATTTTTAAATGAAACAACCGATGGTGTTGTACGTTGTCCTTCTGGGTTTTCTAAAACTTTAAATTCGTTTCCTTCCATAACAGCAACACATGAATTCGTTGTTCCTAAATCAATTCCAATAATTTTTGACATAATATCTTTCCTTCCTCTCTCCAATATTGTTATTTTGCTACTTGCACTGATGCATGTCTTAAAACACGATCATGAATCATATATCCTTTTTGCATAATTTGAACAATGCATCCTGAATCAACATCAGTTGATTCAACAATCTCAATTGCCGCATGAAGATTAGAATTAAAATGTTCACCAACTTTTGTATCCATTACAGTAATTCCTTCTTCTTCGAAAACCGTTTTAAACATACGGTGAATCATTTCAAATCCAGTTAAAAAGTTTTTAACCTCTGGAGTTACATTTGTAACTTGTAATGCCCGCTCAAAGTTATCTAGGGTTGGCAGTAATTTTTCTGCCATTCCGGCGGCACGATAACGTTTAATATCATCTACTTCAGTGTGAATTCTTTTTTTTAAGTTTTCCCCATCTGCTAATGCTAATAACTTTTCTTCTCGTAATCGCATATTATCTTTTAATAATAAATCAATTTCTTGTTCTAAATCTTCAATAATAGTCAAGTTATTTGCTTCAGCTGTCGGTGTTTCAGCTTCTGATGATGCTGTTTCCGAAGGTGTTGCTTGCGTATTAGCCAATTCTTTCCGTAGTTTTTCAATTTTTTCTTTTAATTGGTTTGGTGAAGATTTGCCATTTTGTTCATTATTCATTAATCTCAACCTTTCTATCTTCTTTTTGATATGCTTCTCTAATACGGTTTGCTAATCACTCTAACACTTCATAGAGCTTATCATATTCCAAGCGCTTTGGTCCCACCAAAGCAATGCCCCCTTCTTGCATATCATCAACTTTATATGTTGTTGTTAATAATGCCATATCGTCATTATTAAATCCTGTTTCATTTCCAATTTGGATTGAAACCAAGTCTTCATTTGGGTTATCTTGTTGTTTTTTAAAATAATCAAATGGGGAAATTGTTTCAATAAAGCGAATAATTTGTTTAATTCGTTCCGGATTATTATATTCCGGATTTTGTAACATATATTGTAAACCATGTGTTGAATAACTTGGTTTAACAATGCTTGTTAAAGCATTCGCAAATTGTTTTAAAATATATTCATAATGTTTAACTTGTTGTTCTAAAACTGGTCGAATAACATCAAATTTAGCAGTAATATCCGTTATTTTAGTGTTTTCTAACCGGCTGTTAAATAGTTCAACTGAAATTTGTAAATCATTAATTGAACTATTTTCATCAATATTAAACAATTTGTTTTCAACGTGGCCGTTTGTTAAAACAAAGACAACAACCGCTTGCGTTGCAGAAATTGGTAATAACTCAATTTTCTTTAACATTTCTTCTTTAAAATTTGGCCCAACAACAACCGTTGTTAAATTTGTCATTTCACTTAAGATTTGCCCTGTTTGATCAAGAATATCATTAATTGACATATTACGATCAACAAATAATGCTTCAATTCGGTTTTTAATATCATCAATATTTTTCTCATCCATTAAATTATCAACATAATAACGATACCCTTTTGTTGATGGAATGCGCCCCGATGAAGCATGTTCTTTTTCTAAAAAACCTTCTTTTTCTAAAATTGCAGATTCATTCCGAATTGTTGCAGAAGAAGAATCTATTAACGAAGAAGCCATAATAGTTTTACTTCCAACAGGTTGCGCTATCTTCGTGTATTCTTCCACAATTACTTTTAAGATGTTTTCTTGGCGTTGAGTTAACATCATTAACACCTCCTAGTTTCAATTCTGATCTAAATTTGGCAATTAACACTAAATAGTGCTAACAATAATATTATAAATTATCATTCTAAGAATGCAAGTGCTAATTTAATTTTGTACTGTTTTTAATGACCATTTCATTATTAGCAACATCAATCGTATATGATTTTCCCTCTTGAACTTCTTCGGAAATAATAGCATGTGCAATTAATGATTCAAGGTTTCGTTGAATGTAACGCTTAATTGGACGAGCTCCAAATTCACGATCATATCCTTCGTTTAAAATTTTTTCTAAAACTGCTTCTGAATAAGTAATCCGAATGTTTTTACTATTTTCAATGCGCTGAGTTAGTTCCGATAATTCTTTTTCAATAATCTCTTTAATCACTTCTTTCGATAAAGCATTAAAGGTTACAACATTATCAATTCGATTTAAAAATTCTGGCTTAAATTTTTTGGCCAATTCTTTTTGAATTAACAGCCCAACTCCTTCGTTGTTTTCATTCAATAGATATTCTGATCCAATGTTTGAAGTCATAATAATAATTGTATTTTTAAAATCAACCGTTTTTCCTAATGAATCAGTTAAACGCCCATCTTCTAAAATTTGTAAAAGAATATTCAGGATATCTGGATGGGCCTTTTCAATTTCATCAAATAAAACAATTGAGTATGGACTACGACGAACAGCTTCTGTTAATTGCCCCCCCTGTTCATGATCAACATAACCTGGTGGCGCACCAATTAACTTGCTAACAGAATGTTTCTCCATATATTCTGACATATCTAATCGGACCATCTGTTTTTCTGAGTTAAATAAAACATACGCTAAACTACGAGCAACTTCAGTTTTTCCAACTCCGGTTGGTCCTAAAAATAAGAAACTACCAATTGGTTTATTGGAATCTTTAATTCCACTACGACTACGAATAATCGCATCTGAAACCGCTTGAATTGCCTCATTTTGACCGCGAACACGACGACACAAAATCTTATTTAAATTCAGTAATTTTGCTTTTTCGGTTTCAACTAACCGGTCAACAGGAATTCCTTTTCATTTTCCAACAATTGCCGCAATCTCGCGCTCAGTTACATCTTCTTTTAACAAGTGTGATTCAGAAACACTTTTTTCTTGCTCATGTAATTGTTGTTCTAATTTTGGTAATAAGGCGTATTGAATTTCCCCCGCACGATTAAAATCACCGCGTAATTGTGTTTGTTCTAATTCTTTTTTTAATTGTTCAACTTCTGATTTTAAGTTCTTTAATTTAGTAATACTTTCTTTTTCGGAATTTCACTGAATTTCTAATTTTTCTTGTTTTGTTTTTAATGGTTTTAATTCATTTGCAATATCAACTAACCGTTCATTAGAAGCTTTATCCGTTTCTTTTTGTAACGCAGCTTTTTCAATTTCTAATTGAACAACACGACGATTTAAGTTATCTAACTCGGTTGGCACCGATGCAATTTCCGTTTTAATTGTTGCAGAAGCTTCATCAATTAAGTCAATTGCTTTATCTGGTAAAAAACGATCAGTAATATAACGTGATGACAAGTTAACAGCAGCAACTAAAGCATTGTCATGGATTTTAACCCCATGGAAAGTTTCAAAGCGTTCTTTCAATCCACGTAAGATTGAAATACTTTCATCAATTGTTGATTCAACAACCATTACTTTTTGAAAACGACGTTCTAAAACAGCATCTTTTT
>NZ_JXYY01000016.1:0-20755 GCF_016082235.1 Spiroplasma sp. hyd1 | reverse complement strand
TTAATAAAAAAGGGTATCGCAAGAAGTCTAATATTAATAATATTACTAATTATTTTACAATTGTTATTACGGGATGGAAATGGCCGCCGATTAAATGATAGTAGTATTTTTCAAGTGTTAGGAAGATATTGGTATGATATTGCAGTAACAGCAACGGATGGTTCAAAATATTTTGATGGGATAATATCACGTGATTTTATTGTTGAAAAGTAGGAAAAATGTAATTTAATTGTTTAAATTTATGAAAAAATGCTAAAATAATAACAATATGGTTCATATGTAGCAAAAGGGGGTTCAAGATGAATAAAAATAAGCCAACATATGGAAGTAAATTTCCTGATTTAGAACTGCTTGATACAGAGGAAGAACGACGAAAATACGAAGAAGAAGTTAAAGAATTATCAAAACAAGAACAAAAACGTTTTAGTTATATTTCACCAACCCAAAATAATGATTTTTCTCAACGTCGAATGTTTTGAGATAGTCCGTTAGAACGAGTTGGGCGTAGTTTTATTATTCTTGGGCAAGTGTTCGCAATTACTTTGGCATATTTTATTGGTCAAAAAGCAATATTAATTGCTTTAAGTAACTATGTTGATCCTAGTATTAAAGTTTTTGCCAATATTTATGTTAAGGATTTTTTAAGTTATGGATTTTTATTTATCACATTGTTATTTAGTTTATTATATTTTATTCCAATGGGAATGGCACGAGCTGCGGGGGCGGTTTATGGGTGGGCAATTGCCTACATTATGTTAGCAATTTTGTACTTTTTATTTGTTGAAATTCTATGTGCGGCTTTATTAATTTTAGGTAGTATTAAAGCAAATACCTCAGAACCAGTTAGTCAATGATTATTAATATTTATTGTGTTAGTTTTAGTAATTACCTCAATTTGAATTGTTGGGGCATGTCTGTTAATTGTTAAATCAGATGATGTCAAACGAAAAATTAATTTAGAAGTTTAAGGAGTAAAGAAAAATGATGACGCTTACAGAAAGATTAGAAGAATTAACAAAACAATTACAGCAAAATGTTTATGAAAAAGAAGAAATTTTTAATTTAGCAATGTTAGCAATGCTAAGTGGAGAATCTATTTTTCTTTTAGGAAAACCAGGAATTGCAAAATCATTAGTTTCACGACGTTTAAAACATGCTTTTAAAAATGGGACTATTTTTGAGTATTTAATGAATCGTTTTTCAACACCAGAAGAAATTTTTGGACCAATTTCAATTGAGGATTTACAAAAGGGAGTCTATAAACGGTTGATTAATAAATATTTACCAATTGCGGAAATTGTCTTTTTAGATGAAATTTGAAAGGCAGGACCTTCAATTCAAAATACATTATTAACAATTATTAATGAAAAGATTTTTCGTAATGCGGGGGTTGATATTAAAGTTCCAATGAAATTATTGATTTCTGCGTCAAATGAGTTACCAGCAGAGGGCCAAGGTTTAGAAGCCTTATATGATCGTTTTATTATTCGTTATATTGCCCATGGCTTAAAAGATGAAACAAATTTTAATGATATGATTGCTGGAGTAACAGAATTAGATGTTAAAGTTGATGAAGCTTTACAGATTACCCATGAAGAATATGATGTGTGACGAAAAGAAATTAATAAAGTTAAAATGACCCAATCAACATTTGATTTTATTTCACGGTTTCGAAAAGCAATGTATATTGCAACTGATGGGGAATATTATATTTCTGATCGCCGATGAAAAAAGATTGCCCATTTAATGAAAGCATCAGCTTTTTATAATGGTCGTGATACGGTTGATAAAGCTGATTGATTAGTTATTCCCTATTGTATTTGAGATGACGAACAACAAGAAGAAGAATATAATGCTATTTTTAACGAGTTTTATCTAGATGCGTTAACTTATGATGTTCGTGAAAAAAAGATTCGTTTAAGTAAAGAATTAGAAGAATTATCAGCACAGTATGAAGATATTCAAGAAGTTAATAGTCGTAAAAGTGAGTATTTGGATGTTTTTGATGAAAAATTACAAGGAACTTTTCATCGTATTCTTTGAAAAAATCAACAATATCCGATTTGTTTTATTCGCGTTGAAGATTTGATTGATGCTCGTCATAATAAAACACAACCAACATTAGTTGAATTATATTATGGCGAAGACTTAGATAATATGGTTGATGTGTTACAAACTGAAATTAGTTATGTCAATGATAGTACTTTTAAAATTATTAAAACAGATGAGGAAATTAGAGTTGAAATTAAAAATTCAAAAGTTGAGGATAATAATTCTAAACTTGAAAAAAGAATTTTAGCAGTTGAACGTGAAATTGATAAGTTAGCAACTGCTTTTCCTGATGAAAAAGAACGTTTATTAGAATTAAATTGTATCTTTTTTAGAGACCGTTTTATCTTAGCTGTTAATAATGTTTTTAATGATGACAAACTGAATTTTAATGAGGATATTATTGAAGTTGATTATCGTTCAAAAGATAATACCGAACCTAATTCTGGCAGTTTATCAAATTTAGTTAAAAATTAATTTTGTAAAACAAAGGAGTATTCATTATGAATCCATATTTAGAGCAAAAAGCAGGGGTTAAATTAGCGGAAAAATTAACAGAATTAAAAAAGACTGATTTAGCTAGTCCAAATTTTGCTCTGGTTAAAAAATCAAATCGATGATTAAGTGATATTTTTGATCAAGAAATTAATAATTTTTATGATAAAAAAATTGAAGATGAAATTATGAAAATTAAATTGAGTCCAAATATTGAAAAAGAAATTTATTTATTTCATTGAATTAAAGTTAATGGGTATGAAGGATTAAAAAAGAATTATGCTTCAACACAGGATTTTTTATTTAAAGTCAATTCACCGTTTTATGATCGGTTAAACTATTATCGTTATGAATTTAATAAGAAAAATAATAATCCTAATATGTTATTTCGAGATTTTGTTGGGATGTGAGAATCCATTTTAATTAAAAGAATTAATGATTATCGGTTCACTAAAATTGAAGAGTTACGCAGTAAATTTATGCAAGATTTGTACAATAAGATTGCAATTTATCATCAAGCAAATAGTTTATTAAAGACAGTATGAAATTTTTTTGGAAAAATGTGAAATCCAGCAGAACTATTAAAACCAGGTGTTGATATGACAGCAATTGATAAATTTGCTAAATTTTTAGAAAGTAACCCCGCAATTATGGAAATTGCAACTTTATTAGGACGTTATCAGGGTGAAAGTAATTTAATTGAACAACGAATTTTAGAAGAAATTGTAATGGATTTTGAGTGAAAACCAGTTGGTTCATCGCCAGAAGAAATCATTGGGGCGACTGAATCAAAAGATTTAGAACATATGTTTCCTGCTGAATTAGTTTTATTACGTGACCCTATTTTAAAATATATTTTTTATAAAAAATATATTGAAGGAAAATTAACAACATTTGAATTTTTATCACAAGATAAGGTTCCAAAAGAACAAATTAAATTAACGATAGTTGAATCATATGTTCCTGAAGAGAAAGGGCCAATTGTGTTGTCAATTGATACATCTTCTTCAATGCGTGGTAGTCCGGAACAAATTGCTAAAGCATTGGCGTTGGCGATTGCTAAAATTGCTTTATCAGAACATCGTCCGTGTTATATGATTAATTTTTCAAAAAGTTTAGATGTTTATAACTTATCCCAACTAAAAGATTCTGTTCCAAAGTTAATTGATTTTTTATCAAAAAGTTTTGGCGGTGATACGGATGTTGAGCCAGCATTGCAACATACTTTAACGGCAATGGATAGTAATGAATATTTTAATGCGGATTTATTATTAATTAGTGATTTTATGACATCAGATTTATCATCTGATATTATTGAAAAAATTAAGATATTAAGAAAAAGACGTAATCGTTTCCACGCCATTATTATTGGGACAATGGGAGAAGAAAAGGCGACAACAGTTTTTGACAACGCATGAATTTATGATCCTCGTGATCCGTTTGCTTCAGAACGGATTATTGCTTCATTAACGGGGGAAGTTGTTAAGAAATATGATAAAATTCCAGGAGCAAAAACTATTTTAAACAAAATTAGAACAGAACAGGGGGTCAATAACAATGTTAAGTAACGCAACTTTTGCATATTTACTTGAAAATCAAAAAAAGCTAGATCATCATATTTTAACAAAATTTAAGTTAAATGATGAACAAACCTTAGATAAACGAATTTTGGCTTTTCTAGTTGAACTAGCCGAATTTATTAATGAACAACGTGATTTTAAATATTGAAGTATCAAACCAGCTTCAGAACAAGATGTTTTGTTAGAAGAATATATTGATGGAATTCATTTTTTAATTAGTATTGGTAGTAGTTTACAAGTTGATTTTAATAAATTTCATTATCAAAATAAATACTTTGGTAAAGTAGTTAGTTTAACAAAACTTTATTTAGAATGTTTTGCTGCTTGTGCTAAATTAATTAAAAAACAAATAACTAAAATTTATTTTCAAGTTTTAAACCAATATTTAATTATTGCTGCGCAGTTAAAGTTTACGGAAACTGATTTAATTACAGCATATAATAAGAAAAATGAAATTAACTTTGCTCGTCAAGAAAATAATTATTAAAAAATGTTTTATNAATATNTATAAAACATTTTTTAATCANTATCAAGACTACTTTTTCGATTTTCTTTAAATTCTTCTAATGTTTTAATAAAAATGGCAGCCGTTGGACAAACCATTTGTGCTTCAACTAGTTCTTGAATATTTTTAGTTGTATTTGCAAAACCATCATCATCCATAAAGAATGTTTCGGTTTCATCAATCATAATACAGCTTCCACAAGAAATACACAAGTCAGTGTTAACATATGTTCTTTTCTTTGAAATATCGCGGTCTGCCATCAAGATCCCTCCATTATCTTATTTATTACTATAATGATAACAAAAATTTTAATAATAATATATAATTTTAATGTAGTTTGAAAAAGTTGGAGGAGTACAATGGAAACTAGAATGGAAAAATTTGCCCAACTACGTGAGATGATCAAGAAGGAAATTGAATTAGATCAAGAAATTAATCAGGCAAATCAAGTAATTAATAGTTATATGGCAAAATTAAATGTCATTGATGCTACTTTCTTTAACAATGTTAAATCAGATTTTGAACAAGAATTTAGCTGAGAAAAAGTATATTTGGATAAAAATCCAGATGAACAACCATATCCATCTGATTTTAAATATGATTTACAGCAATTATTAGAACAAGTTGTTAGTACAACAAATCTATCCGCTCAAGTTAATTTAAAAAATGATCAAGATGCTGGTGATATTATGCATAATATTTTAATTGCTGAAACATTGTTAAATAAACCAACTTATCAAAAATATCAGACAATTTTAGAAAGTATTCTAGCTGAAAAAATTACATATCACCGTTTAAGTGATAAAATCCAAAAAGAAAATAGTGATTTTAAAATTAATTCAACAAACATTGAATTTAGTACAATTGCTCATATGCGCAAAAATGACAATCGTAGTACAGCAGAAATGTTAAAGGAATCAAGTATTTTATTAGAAGAAAAACATAATAATGTTCTAGTTACTTATCGTAAAATAAAACTACACTATAAAATGTTATTATTAACAATACTTTTGCTTGTTATTTTATTAGGTGCTTGTTTGGCACTAATCTTTGTGTTATAGAAAATGGGAGAAGATGATGAAATTAAATATAGCTATTGATGGTCCAGCTGGTAGTGGTAAGTCTTCTGCTGGTTATGAATTGGCCAAAAAATTAAACTATCAATTTATTGACACCGGATTAACTTACCGTGCTTTTACTTATTTTTGTGCAAAGGCACAGATTGATTTTAGTAATAATCAGCAGTTACAAGTTCTATTAACAAAGTTTAATTATCAAGTGTTAAACAATAAAATTTATGTTAATAATGAAGATGTCACAGCAATACTTCAAACAAGTTTAGTTTTGGATAATATTAATAAAATTACCGGTCTTGAGTTTATTCGAACAGCAATGGTAGCATTACAACGCCAATTAGTTACTAAGAAGGGTAATGTTGTTGTTGGTCGTGATATTACAACTGTTGTTTTGCCGTATGCAGAAATAAAAATTTATTTAACAGCTAGTATTGCTGCTCGCGCTAAACGAAGATGAAGTCAAAATAATGAAAATGATATTACACCAAATAATTTAACAGAAATTACTACAAAATTAAGAGAACGTGATCATGTTGATACAAGTCGGACAGTTGGATCATTAAAAATTGCTGCTGATGCAATTGTAATAGATACTAGTAGTTTAACCTTTGAACAAACAGTCGCTGCAATTTATCAAGTTGTAATGGAATATAAGAAAGTAGGAAAATAAATGGCACAAAAAGGAACCGTAGCAATTGTAGGACGACCAAATGTTGGGAAATCAACATTATTTAATCGTATTATTAAAAACCGTCTTGCAATTGTTGAAGATACTCCTGGTGTTACACGGGATCGAATTTATGCCTTTTCGGAATGATTAACGCGTGAATTTTTAATGATTGACACCGGAGGAATTACTTTAGATAATGAAGCAATGTTTGCCCAAGAAATTAAAATGCAAGCAGAAATTGCGATTGCGGAAGCTGATGTTATTATTTTTGTTTTATCATATAAAGAAGGAATTACCCCAGATGATGAAATGATTGCAAAAATATTATATCGGGCAAAGAAACCAGTTTTATTAGTTATTAATAAATATGATAAACAAGAAAAAGAAAGTGAATTATATGAATATATGACATTAGGATTTGGTGAACCAATTGCCGTTTCAGCAACGCATGGGATTGGGATTGGTGATTTATTGGACAAAGTCATTTCTTATTTAGACCAAATTCCAATTCAACCAAAAACGGAAGGAATTCATTTTTCTTTAATTGGAAAACCAAATGTTGGGAAATCATCATTAACAAATGCGATTTTAGGAGAAGAACGAGTAATTGTCTCACCAATTGCAGGAACAACAACTGATTCAATTAACACAACCTTTAAACGAAATGATCACCTTTATACGGTTATTGATACAGCGGGGATTAGACGGAAGGGGAAGGTTTATGAAAAATTAGAAAAATATAGTGTTCTTCGTGCCGTTAGTGCCATTGAAAGAAGTGATCTTGTTCTATTAATCATTGATGGGACAGTACCAATTACTGATCAAGACACTAATATTGCTGGAATTGCTTTTGAACAAAACAAGCCAATTATTTTAGCTGTTAATAAATGAGATGCTGTTGTCGAAAAAAACGACCGTTCAATGCAGACAATTGAAAGTCAAATTCGTGGTTATTTTAAATATTTAAGTTATGCAAAAATGGTTTTTGTTTCAGCATTAGAAAAAAAACGTTTGCATATATTATTTCAAACAATTGACGAGGTTTATACTGGTTTAACGCAACGCATCAAAACAAGCGTTTTAAATGAAATTTTAGTTAAAGCACAATTGTTAAATCCACCGCCAGATTTTAATGGTGGTCGAATAAAAATTTATTATGCAACACAACCCGAAAGTATGATTCCAACTTTTATTATGTTTTGTAACAACCCTAAATATATTCATTTTTCTTATAAACGGTTTCTTGAAAATCAAATTCGTGAACATTTTGGGTTTGATGGTGTACCAATTAAAATATTATTTAGAGAAAGAAAGTAATGAGGTAAGTAATAATGAGAAAAGAACAAAAGAATATTACTATTATCGGAACGGGAGCATATGGTACTGTTTTGGCTAATGTTTTAACAGATAATGATCATAATGTTATAATGTATGGCATTGATAGTAAAGAAGTTAATGATATTAACGATGAACATTTAAATAGTCATTTTTTTGGTGATTTAAAAATTAATCGGGAAATTAAAGCAACAACTAATTTTACCGAAGCTGTTGAAGACGCTGAATATATTATTTTGGGAATTCCAGTTATTGCTATTAAACCAATTATTGAAAGAATTAATCAAACAGTAACAAAACCAGTTGTTATTATTAATGTTTCAAAAGGATTAGATCCTGAAACACATGAAGTATTATCACGTTCAATTGGAAAATTAATTAATAATCAAATTTTAAAAGCATATGCTGGAATTTATGGTCCAAGTATTGCTAAAGAAGTTTTACAACGAAAACCAACGTGCATTATGGCAGTTTCAAATGAAATTGCAATGGCCCAAGAAGTTCGTAATTTATTTAATAATGAGTATTTTGTTACCTTCGCAAATACCGATGTTGTTGGTGCTGAATATGCTGTTGCCCTAAAAAATGCTGTTGCAATTGCATCGGGGATTTTTAACGGTCTTTATGCATCAGATAACGCTAAAGCAGCATTAATTACGATGGGATTAAATGAAATTCAACTTTTTGCAAAAGCAAAAGGTGCTCGGATTGAAACTTTTTTAAATTTTGCCGGATTAGCAGATTTAATTTTAACTGCAACTTCAAGCAAATCACGAAATTACTCACTTGGTTTTGAAATTGCACAAGCAGATGATGCTAAAAAAGTCTTAGCAAGTCATGCTAAGATAGTTGAAGGTGTTTTAACTTGTAAAACAATTGTTTTAGATGCTCGTGCTAATAAAATCGTATTACCATTGTTTGAAGCGTTATACGATATTTTATATAACAATAAGCGTCCAAGTGCGATTATCAATAGTGTTTTTACAAAAGCAATATTGGCATAGCAAAAATCCTCATTTTATGGTATAATTTTTATACAATAGTGTATGGCAATATATAGTGAGAGGGCATAAAATGAGTTTACATCATACTTGAAATAATAATGGTTTAGAAAATAAACCTGACAATAATCAACAACAGCTTTCCCCTAATCAAGGGAATAATTTTAGTGCTGCACTGCAACAATATCAGCAGAATGTTGCACCACAGCAGTATCAACAACAACCATTAGCACAGCAATATTCACAACAACAAAACTTGATGCAACAACCACCACAAAGTGTTGCCCCGCAGCAATATTCGCAGTCACAGCAGCAAACAGCTAGTGCGCCGCCGCAATATCAGCAGAATGTTGCGCCGCAACAATATCAACAACAACCATCAGCACAGCAATATTCACAGGCACAGCAATCAGGACAAAATACAGCGCCGCAACAATATCCGCAACAACAGCATCAACAATATCAGCAACCAATTATGAATCAGCAACGTGCTAATTTTGCACCAACAGGGTAACAGAATTCACAAGGGATAAATCCAACGCCTAATGTGCAACAATCAGCGGCAGCTCCAACACAGAATCAAACATTAGCGGAGCGAATTGCTAATTTACAAAGTGGTGGTTTAAATCAAAATGAAAATTATTATGGGCAAAAAAACATTAAACCATCCGATTTGTTAAATGTTCCAATTGATCCTAATATTAAGGTGGGTCTTGGTAAAAATATGAATATTGCAGCATCCTTACCAACCGATTTATTTGAAGATGAAAATGGCAAAGGAAGTCGTAAAAAAAATCGAAAATTAAATACTAATATTGAAAATGATGGAACACAATGTCAATGTAAAAATTGTACAAAAAAATCACGTCCTTGATTAACAGTCTTCGTTAGTGTTTTAATAATGTTAGCAATTTTAGGTGATTGTGTTGGCGCTATTTATGGTTTTCGCACCGAAATTAAAGATTGATTATTAGGAACAAACCTAACTGTTAGTAAAAGCGCGGGAGCATTAATGTCAGATAATAAATCAATATCACCAACTACTTATTATTTAAATTCATAAACCATATTTAAAAATATGGTTTTTTCTTTTACAATATAATTATGGAATTTTTAATAGAAAGTAGGAAATTATGAGAAATATTAAATTAATCGCATTAGATATGGATGGAACTGCGCTTGTATTTATGATATTAAAACAAACAAGATTGTGCATCAACAAACGTTGTCTATCCTGCAAGTTAACTTTTTATTTCAATTAGCAACAAAATATCACAAAAAAATATGATGTTATATTGATGATTTAACAAAAGTAGTTGTTAATTTTGATCCTATTGCCGAAAATAACCTAGAATTAACTTTCTTTCATGGTGAATTTATTCAATATGATAGTTTATCGGAAGTGAAAAATACTGCTTACAAATGTATTATAATGAATGTCCAGGAAACGAATGAATTTATTACTTTAGCACGTGCTGAAAACATTGAAATTGCAATTGATGCTTTCCATACCGCTGAAGTAAATGCTCCTGGAATTAGTAAATTAGCAGGTTTAAAATGAATTTCACAACAGTGGGGGATTGCCCTATCAGAAATGATGGCAATTGGTGACAGTATGAACGATTATTGAATGATAAAAAATGTTGGGTTAGGAATTGCAATGAATAATGGGCAGGATCAAATTAAAGCAATCGCAAAAGATATTACTAGTAATGTTGAAGAAGGCGGCGTTGCAAAAATGATTGAAAAATATATTCTCAATAGTAAAAAATAATTATATAATTGTTGAGGAAAAAGAAAAAGAGGAGAAATATTAAGATGAAAGCTAAACAACCAATTTTATTAGCAATTCTTGATGGATGAGGAATTGCCCCTGATTCAAAAGGAAACGCTGTTACACAAGCACATATGACAAATGTTGAAATGTTAAAAGCAAAATACCCTTGAGTAGCTGCTCATGCATCGGGAGAATGAGTTGGGTTACCAGCTGGGCAAATGGGAAATTCAGAAGTTGGTCATATTCATTTGGGCGCTGGTCGAATTAAATATGAGTCATTAACATTAATTAATAAATCTATTAAGGATGAAACTTTTAATCAAAATCCAGAAATCTTAGCCGCAATTAATTTTGCAAAACAAAATAATAGTGCTTTTCATATCATGGGATTGTTTTCTGATGGTGGTGTTCATTCCCATCTTAACCATATCTTTGCCGCGTATCAATTAGCAGCAAAAGAAGGTGTTAAGGAAATTTATTTACATTTATTTGGTGATGGTCGTGATACTAAACCAGAATGTATTAAAACATATATTGAACAATTTAACGCTTTACAAGCAGTTTTAAAAGTAGGGGTGATTGCTACAATTGGGGGTCGTTATTATGCAATGGATCGTGATAAAAAATATGACCGGGTGCAAGTTGCATATGATGTTTTAGTTTCACGAAAAGGAGCTGAGTTTAGTGACCCGTTAGCCTATATTGATCAAGAATATGCGGCTGGTCGTAATGATGAGTTTTTAATGCCAGCTTATAATATCAATACCCCACAAGGCTACATTAAAGCAGGCGACGGCGTATTTTTTGCTAACTTTCGTCCTGACCGGGCAATTGCGATTGCTTCAGCATTAACAAATGCTAATTTTCCTGTTAATGAAGCAGAAAGTTATTTTGTGCCAAAATTAAATGACATTTATTTTGTGTCAATGATGGAATATGCTGAAACAGTTGGGTCAAAACATGTTGCTTTTCAACCAATTGAAGTTGTTAATGGCTTGGGAGAATGGTTAAGCAAAAAGGGTTATCGTCAGTTGCGAATTGCTGAAACAGAAAAAATTGCGCATGTGACGTTTTTCTTTGACGGAGGAAAAGACTATTTTAAAAATGGGTTAGCAACTCAAGCTGAAATTACATTACCAGGTGCTTCAGCTGATTTGATTCCATCACCAAAAATTGCAACATATGATTTAAAACCAGAAATGTCAGCATATGAGATTACTAATAAATTGATTGCTGAACTTGAACGTAATGAATTTGATGTTATTATTTTAAATTTTGCCAATTGTGATATGGTTGGTCATACTGGAATTTTACCAGCAGCGATTGCAGCAGTAAAAACAATTGATGATTGTCTTGGTAAAATTTATCAAGCAATGCAGAAAGTTAATGGAATTATGATTATTACAGCTGATCATGGTAATGCTGAAGTTATGATTGATGAAACTGGGGGACCAAATAAAAAACATACTTCCCAATTAGTTCCAATTATTATCACTAAAGCAGGATTAAAATTACGTGATAAAGACCCAGCGATTGCTGATATTGCACCAACCATTTTAGAATTGTTGGATGAGAAAATTCCGGTTGAAATGACACAACCATCATTAATTGTTAAATCAGAAGATATTATCTAATATCTTTTTTATGAAAGAATTCGTAATTTTAACAATATTTTAGTTATAATCGGTATATAATTAACAAATAGGGTTTAAAGGAGTATTAAAGATGAATGATAATGAAAATGTTTATAATAATTTTAAAAGACCATGATATGAATTAAAACCAACCTTAGTTGACCGTGCAGCACCATTTGATTTTAAACTGGTGAATGTTCGTAATACTGGTTATATTTTTATCGGAACAGCAATCTTTGCTCCATTTTTTATTAGTATTTTAATTTCTTATTTATTTGCGCATGATCAATATTCATTAGTTGGGATGAATTTTGTTAGTTTAATTATTGTTGCTATTGGTTCTTATTTTGTTATTAGTCGTGCTCAAAACGAAATTATGCGTTCTGGGGCAATTGTATTTTATTATTTTTATTTTATTCCTAATATGGTTGGTTTAATAATTGGTATTATTGCTAATTTATTTCAACCATCTGCTGCTGCGTTAACAACAATTAATTTATTAACAAGTTTAATTGCTGCGTTGGTGACGATTTTTATTACTTACAAAACTTCGCCATTTATTTTTAAAAAAATTAAATTAACTTTTAAACAAGACTATAAACGTTTATTGCTAGTTAGTGCAATTGCAATTGTTGTGGTTTTTCTTTTTAATCTTACTTTTGGTTATTTACAATCATTAATAACTCCAACTGCATCAAATAATCAAAATAGTTTAATTAAAGGGATTGATAAGTGGTGAAATATTGTTATTTTATCGATTTATACGGTTTTTGTTGCCCCAATTATTGAAGAGTTAGCTTGTCGGCATGGAATTTTTAGTTTAACAGGAAATAAATGAATTGCTTTTGCTGCTTCAATAATTTTCTTTGCTGGAATGCATGTTACGGCAACTGGTGATTGAGAACACCTTCTTGGTTATTTAGGCGCAGCACTAGCATTAGGGATGTTGTTCATTGTTGTTAATGGCAATGTAACTTATAATATTATTGCTCATAGTGGTTTAAATTGTATTAGTACTATTTTAATTATTGCCGCACCAAGTTTTCTAACTAGATAAAATAAAAAGACCTTCTTGGTCTTTTTATTTTTTTAGAGTAGTTAATAATTGTTCTAAAAATAAATTAATTTCATTTTGATATGTAAAACTAATAAAGAATGGGGTTCCACCACCGGTAACTTTAAATTGTTCTTTATTTGTTTGTAAGAAATTATTAAGATTAAATTCAGTTTGATTTTTTTTCGTAAAACTAATAAAACCATACTTTAACCTTGTATTAATAAAAATAATTAGGGTATTTTGATGTTCTTGTAAGTATTTATTTAATTTATTACGAACTAATTCAAGGGTTATTTTTTCATCATTAATAATAATTTCTTGCATTGTTAAATTATCGTTAATAGGAATTGTTTTAAATGGAAAAGTGGTTTCTTCAATAATTTGTAATAGTTGTTTATATTTCACTTTTGCTGTTTCATTTAAGTCTTTTTCTAATTTTTCAATATTAAGGTTTAAATTATTTTTTTCAATCAAAGTTGTTGGAACCGAAAAATTAGGAATGATAAAAGTAAAAGTTGGATCATAACCACTAATTTTTTTGACGCTTTGTTCTAATGCGGTTCTTTTTTGGTTAATTCAGTTCGTAAAATATGCTTGTGTTGTTGCTTTATTGGTTGAAAATTGAATTCTAACTTTCTTTTTATCAATTCAACAATCTCAAATTTCAAAAAAATCAATTTCTTGTAAATTATTAACATGGGTTCCACCACATAAATCAATTGTTGCTGTAGGGAATTCAACAACGCGGACAATTGGGTCATATTCAAAATTTGGATGAGCAATTTTTAATTTTATTGCCTCGGCAATTGGCATTTGATGTTCAATTTTAGCAATATCATGTTTAATTAAATCATTAATAATTTTTTCTCGTGCTGTTAAAATAATATCTAATCAATTATCAACTTTATTCATTGCCAATAAAGCATAATCCGTTTTAATTTGAACTGAATCTGTCATTTCACCATCATTTAAAATTTGCTCAATAATAGACTTCTTGCATTACTTGTTAAAAAATTGCAAATATTTGTAAAAAAGATACTAATAGAAAAATATAATTTTAATTAATTATGTTTTTTATTTAAAAATTTAATATTTTTCCACAACGAAAAATTAATTTATTATTTAAATTATTTAATTTTAAATAAATATTTTATGTTAAATATAATAATTGTAAATTATAAATTGAGGCAATTAAATTAAATCTTAAACCAAATCTTTTTCTTCGATTACGATATTTTTCTGTAATAATTTTAAATTTTTTAAGAATAGCAAAAATATTTTCAATAATAATTCTCATTTTTGAAACTAGTCTATTATATTGCTTTTGTTCTTTGTTTAAAGGGTTTTTCTTTGTTTTCTTTGTAGGTATTAGAACATTATTGTGATTTTTTTGTATTCCTTGATAACCACTATCAACTATTAATTTGGTATTTTTTAAAATTGGGATTTTTGATTCTTTAAATAAAGCATAATCATGTTTTTTTCCGAGCGAAAAACTTGTTGCAATAATTTTTTTGGTTTCTTGTTCGATAATTACTTGTGTTTTGATCGTGTGTTTTTTCTTTTTACCAGAATAAGATTGTTTTTGTCTTTTTTTGGGCGTTGGATTGGAGTTTCGGTAGCATCAATAATAATAGTTTTATCATTAAAATAATCATTTATTAGTGCTTTTTTACCAGCAAGTTGTTGAAAATCAGAGTTTTTAATTAAAATATCTTCAATTCACTTAATATTACGATAACAATTAGCCTCACTAATATCAAAACTTTTACCAAGATGAAAATAAGTCTGATATTCTCGTCAATATAATAAAGTCATCAATAATCTATTTTCTAATGATAATTTATTAGTTTTACCACCTTTTTTAAATTTTTCTATTTCAGCAACTTTTAAAATATCTAACATTTTATTAAAAGTGGATTTTTTTATTCCTGTTAATCTTAACCATTCTCTATCATTAAGAGTATTAAATTTATTATTGTTCATATTTTTATGTCCTCATAAATTATATTTTATAATAATATTTTAATAAAAAAGGGTATCGCAAGAAGTCTAATATATGACAGAAGATGCTGTGCTGTATGGTTTTTAGTAAGTTTAATGCGTCGTTCTTGGTCAATTTTTTGTTCTAAAGTATCATTAAGCTTAATTGTTGTTCCTTGTGTATCAACAAGATGAAGATATACTTTTTTATAAATTTGTTTATTAAGATCAAAAACGCTAATTGTATGTGTATCTTTCATTAAAATACCAGTATCGGAGATTTGACCCCCACCAAGGGCATAAAAAACAGTATGATCAAAGGCGACAAAACCAATTCCATTTAATTTTGTTCAATAGGGTGGCCAGCTTCGTTAAAAAGCGCTAAAATAGTTCCTTTATCAGTTGTTTGTTGATACCCATGAAATTTTGTTAAGGGAATTATCACTTTGTTGTCTTGTTTTTTTAAGTTAGTTCATAATAATTCAATTTGTTCATTATTCATAGTTAATAATATCCTTTCTTAGTATTAATTAAAATTATATGTCATTTTATAAAATAAAAAAGAATAATTAAAATATTCTTTTATTTTTTATTTAAAATGACAGGAATAATTAGCGGATTACGACGTTTATAACGGTAAATAAACGGCGATAATGATTGTTTGATTGCATTTTTAAGAGCACCAAAGGTTGGTTTTTGTGTTTTTAAAACTTCATTAACTGCTTCGGTTGCTAAGCGAATTGATTCATTAATAATATTTCCTGATTCTTTAACATAGAAACTTCCTCGTGAAATAATACGAGGAGGGGTTAATAACTGGTTATTTTGTGAATCAATTGAAATAACAACAGCAATTAAACCATCTTTTGACAAAATCTCACGATCACGAACAACGGCAGTTGTTTGTCCAGATAAGTCTTTTCCATCCACATACACTGCTTCAGCTTCAATTCGTTTTCCGATGGCAGCTGTCCCATTCAACATTTCAATTTGATCACCATTGGCACAAATAAAGACGTTTTCTTTTGGGACATTAACACTACTTGCGGTTTCACCGTGTTGACGTAACATACGATAATCCCCATGCATTGGCATAAAATATTTTGGTTTTAATAATGTAAATAATAGTTTTTGTTCTTCTTGTGAAGCATGTCCTGAGGTATGGATTTGATTTAACGGACTATTTTCTTGAACAATTGCGCCAGCACGAACTAGTTTATTAATAACACGTTCAACATCAGCTTGGTTACCGGGAATTGGCGATGATGAGAAAATAACAGTATCACCAGGAACAATTGAAATATGTTGATGTTGATTATTTGCAATTCGTGATAAAGCAGCCATTGGTTCTCCTTGGCTTCCAGTACAAATAATTAAAATTTCGTTATCCGTATAGTTTTTAGCATCATTAGCTTTAATAAAGGCTTTATCAGAAATTTTTAAGTGTCCCATTTGTCGGATAATTTTAATAATTCGATCTAAACTTCTCCCGAAAACTAAAATTTTACGACCATATTTATTCGCAATTTCAACAATGTGTTGAATCCGGTGAACATTTGAAGCAAATGTTGAAATTAGGATTCGTCCTTTTGCTTTTACGAATAATTCTGCAATATTTTTAATAATTTTTGTTTCAGTTTGAGTATATCCCTCAACTTCGGCATTTGTACTGTCAGCCATTAGTAACATAACACCTTCTTGGCCCATATTTGCCATTCGTTCAATATCTGAACGATGTCCTAATGGTGTTCAGTCAAATTTATAGTCTCCTGTTGATACGACTTTTCCATTTGGTGTCATAACTGAAATGCCAAAAGCATCAGGAATACTATGGTTAACAGCAAAAAAGTTAATCTTAAAGTTTTTTGTTTTAATAACACTCATATTGTCAACTTCTTTGACAATAGTAGTTTGTTCTAACTTTGCTTCTTTTAATCGGTCACGAATTAAAGCAGCAGCTAGTCGAGGAGCATAAATGATTGGAATTGTTACTTCTCTTAATAAGTATGGAATTCCCCCAATATGGTCTTCATGCCCGTGGGTAATAAATAGGGCTTTTATTTTTCGTTGATTTTCTTTCAAATAATTGTAATTTGGAATAACAGCATCTACTCCAAGCATTGTTGAACTAGGAAATTTAACTCCTGCATCAAGCATAATTAGTTCTTCATCATGTTCAATACAGTATGTATTTTTACCAACTTCTTCTAACCCTCCTAGGGCAAAGACTTTTGTTGGAAACTTATTTTTAATAATATTTTGTGTTGTTGTTTTTGGTACTATACTAGCTGGTTTTGTAGTTGCTGGTTTACTAATTTTATTTATTTCTTTGTTTTCTTCATTCATTGAAATTATCACCTCATAATTCTAAAAATTCATAGTTTTTTCTTTATTAAATTTATTATTTAATATTATTAAAAAGAAAAAAAGTTAATTTCCTAGTATCCAAAAAATTATAACACAAAGATTAATAAGTTTACAAAAAAATACTTTTTCTTAAAAAAGTTAAAAGTTATTAAATTTATAAAATAATCCAATCAGAATTTTTTAATCAAGGATTCTTTTTATTAATTAAGTCATAATATAATTTACCTTCTAAATGTTCTTGTTCATGTTGAAAAACAATTGCTTCATAACTTCGAACGGTAATTGTTACCTTTTGTTGTTTTAGATAGTCATATCCTTCAATGATAATCCGAAAACTACGGGGAACAAAACCTTCTTTATCACCATCAACACTTAAACAACCTTCTCCTTCTTCAATACAAGCTAATTGGCTACTTTTGCCACTAATTTTTGGATTAATCATGGCATGCTCAGTTATTTTTTTGGTTCCAGTTTCATCATCAGTATCTTCGATTCTAATATAATACATCTTAATATTATGACCAATTTGTGGGGAGGCAAGGCCAACGGCAGGTCTAATGGTTTGTTTATCATTTTTTTGTGGATCTTGTGAATATCGGACAAAATCAATTAGTTTTTGCATAACAAGTTCATTTTCAGGCGATAATGGGAATGAAACATCACTTGATGATTGTCGAATTGATGGTGTATCATCAAATACTAATCAGTCTTTACTTGGAATTTCATTTTGTAACACTAAAAATCACCTCTTAAAAAATTATAACATATCCCATAATTATTAAAAAAATTTAGTATAATTTAAAAAAGATAGAAAAGGGACTAAAACGATGCGTGTAATTAGGGGAAAATATAAGGGTTATCAAATTAAGACATTAGAGGGGATGAATACACGACCCATGACAGCCCGGGTAAAAGAGGATATGTTTAATATTTTAGATAATTATTTTATTTATGAAAATAAAACTGGTTTAGATATTTTTGCTGGTAGTGGTCAACTAGGAATTGAAGGGTTATCACGTGGTTTACAGCAATGTTATTTTAATGATTTTCATCAAGGTGCTTACCAAATAATTACAACTAATCTTCAAAACTTAAAAATTACGAATGGAAAAGTGTTAAATTATGATTATAATGTGTTATTAAATTGAATAATTCAAAACCATATCACAATTGATATTTTATTTTTGGATCCACCTTTTAAACAAATTGAATATTATTATGATATTATTACTATAATATTGAAAAACAATATTATAAATAACTATGGAATAATAGTTTGTGAATCAAATCAAGAACTATCATTTGTTCAATTTGACTTAGTAATGTTACGTTACAAAAAATATAAAAAAAAGTATTTATATATACTACGTTTAGAAAAAGGAGAAAATTAGTGTGCAAAAAAAGGGTTTTTTAATTATCTTCTCTGGTCCATCAGGCGTTGGCAAAGGAACAATTTGTCAGGAGTTGTTCAAGTATGAAGAATTAAATTTAGCTTATTCAGTTTCAATGACAACAAGGGAAAAGAGGTCAGATGAAATTGAGGGCTTAAATTATTTCTTTGTTGATCGGCCAACCTTTGAAAATGTAATTAAAAATGATGAGTTATTAGAATATGCAGAATTTGTTGGGAATTATTATGGGACCCCAAAATCATATTGTCTTGAACAAATTGAAAAGGGAAAGAATGTTTTATTAGAAATTGAAGTTCAAGGAGCAACACAAGTATTAGAAAAAATTACTGATGCAGTTTCAATTTTTTTAATTCCACCAAGTTTAGAAGAATTAGAGAGCCGAATTCGGGGTCGAAAAAGTGAACCGGAATCTGTTCTTCAAGCCCGGTTAGCAAAAGCAGCTGATGAACTTCCGTTACAAAGTAACTATAATTATGTTGTTGTGAATAATACCGTTGAACAAGCAGTGGCAGAAATTAAAACAATTTTAGAGCAAGAAATTGCTAATCGTATATAAGTTAACTAAAGGTGGTTAAGGTATGCGAGCAAGAGAATTAGCCTGAGATATTCTGTGAAAAGTTTTTGCAAAGAATAAATTTAGTAATCATTTATTAGCAAAAACAATTGAACTAAATGCCAGTTTTACTGACCAGGATAAAACCTTAGCTTATCGAATTGTTTATGGCACTCTTAAAAACAAATTATATTTAGAATATATTGCTAATCAATTTATTGATAATAGAAAAACTAATCAAAAACTCCAAGTAATTTTATGAATGAGCATTTATCAATTTCGTTTTTTAGACCGCATTCCAAATTATGCTATTGTTAACGAAGCAGTTAATATTGGCAAAAAACTTAATCCAAAATATGCCGGGTTTGTTAATGCTACTTTAAAAAAGATTTTTGAAAGTAAGGAAGATATTTTTGAAATTAAACTTACTGATGAAACAAAAAAGTTAAGTATTAAATATAGTTTTCCTTTGTCATTATATTTAATTCTTCGGAATGAATATAACGAAGAAGTTGCCCGAAAAGTAATGGAAGATAATTTAACAATTCCAAAGATTGCTTTTCGTGTCAATACTTTAAAAATTACACAGGATGAATTATTAACAAAGTATGCTGGTTATAATTTAACAAAAAGTGTCGTTTCTCCGGTTGGTGTTATTGTCGAAAAACCAGTTATTAATTCAGAAATGTTTGAAGAGGGCTTAATTTTTATTCAAGATGAAATGAGTATGCGAATTGCCGAAGTATTAGATCCGCAAGAAACTGATCGTGTTTTAGATATGTGTAGTGCTCCTGGTGGTAAAACAACCCATTTAAGTCAGTTAATGAATAATAAGGGTATTATCGATGCATGTGATATTAGTGAAAGAAAACTTAATTTAATTAAGACTAATGCAAAACGACTGGGAATTACAAATATTTATCCCCATTTATTAGATGCTAGAAAAATTACTGCATCAGTTAAATATGATAAAATTTTATGTGACGCACCATGTAGTGGTCTTGGTGTCATTAAACGAAAACCGGAAATCAAATATCATTCTTTTACAAATGAGAAGTTAGCTAATTTGGTCGAAATCCAAAAACAATTGTTAGAGAAAGCCTATGAATTATTAAAGCCAGGAGGTATTTTAGTTTACTCTACTTGTACATTTGAAGTATATGAAAACAACCTCCAAATTAGGAATTTTTTAGCAAAATATAATGATCTTGAAATAATTGCAACTGAGCAAACTTTTGGGTATGAAAACAATACTGATGGA
>NZ_JXYY01000141.1:0-525 GCF_016082235.1 Spiroplasma sp. hyd1 | reverse complement strand
TTTAACAAAATGATAATTTACTTGTTGTTCAAATTGAACTGTTTGTGTATTCATAATATATTTCCTTTCTGATAAGTAAGTAATTTTTAATATTATTGATTTAATAATTTGGAACTACTTTAATTTTTTTAATAAATAACTTGCCACTCGGAAGAGTGGTTTTTAAATAGCATTCTCCGATTTTAAGGGTTTTTAGGTCGTTCGGATGAACAACAAATTCATCGACCGAACGCACCGAACCCATATCAGCCGTGTTGTTTTTAAAATCAAGTTGTCTTGTTAGTTTTTCGGTTTCTTGGGTACCAAAAACACTCGCTACATATTCCGCGGTATTTGGGTCTTTCAATGAGTGACAAACAATAGTGCTAACATTCCCAAAGATAGTATCTGTTAAATTCATATTGTTTGTTTTTAGGTCATTAATTGTTTGGAAAGATAAGAAACATTGATAATTAAAACTACGCGATTTATTTATCAAGTTGATAATTGTTTCACTAGCAAAGACATTAAACTCATCTAAAACAA
>NZ_JXYY01000139.1:0-578 GCF_016082235.1 Spiroplasma sp. hyd1 | reverse complement strand
GATAAATATCTTCAACTTTATTTGTAATTTTTTGTAAAGGATTATAAACTTTATTAATTAAATTAACAAGTTTACTTATTAAAGGTTTATTTTCTAAATTAGATACTAATAAAGTTAAAACTCGTAATATTAGTAAATTCATTGTTTATTAAGAATTTTTAATTACTATATCAATCGGATTTGTTTGACCAGTAGCGTTATTTTTACCTTGAATTTGAACTTCAACAGTTTTTTCATTTGTAATATTTATTGGTCAATCTTCACCTTTACTTTCAATAAAGTAATCAAAATCACTTTCAGTTAAAGAACTATTTACGGCTTTAACTGCTTTTAAAACAACAGATTTAAATTGTGGTTTTAATTGTTCTGGTGTTGCTTTTGTTGGGTCTGCAACATGAATAGTTGGTTTGTCTATTTTATTAATTCCACTGATATTAATTTTACTGGGAGTTGATGATGAAATTACATAATCAACTGGCACTCTAAATGTTTTATTAAGATTATTTTTAGCAATATTAATTTCATCTTGTGTTGGTTGTTTTTCTAAAATAATTTTACATGTTTTAGGATATAAAATT
>NZ_JXYY01000015.1:0-21472 GCF_016082235.1 Spiroplasma sp. hyd1 | reverse complement strand
TTTTTTTTTTTTNNNNTNAAANNAAAAANGTATTTATTTTTATAATGTACAAAGGGAAGGTTTTATCTTATGAAAAAAATATTAAGTTTTTTTGCTATTACAACTGTTGTAGTTGGAAATAGCATGCCGTTATTAGCTTGTCGCCATAAAAATGACAGTAATAATGACAACAATGATATTCCTGAAAAACTTCGTAGTATGATTAATACAACAGGGTTGCTAACAAAAATTTCCTTATTAGCACGTCATGAAAATTTAAATTTTAACCCAAGTGAACTTGTGCGAAGTTTATATGCTCCAGCAGCATATTGAAAATCAATTCCAAGTATTTATACTTACAATAATCAAAAAATTAATTTATCAAAATTAATTCAAGATTTTAACAACAATTACAATAAAATGATTGCCCACACAAAAAATGCTGATCCGAAGTCAACACGTGAACAATTATTACCACAATATTATATTGGAATGTATAATAATTTTTATTATCGTGATTTTCTTGCGAATGGTTTTTTTGACCCTGCAAAACAAGAAATTGATCCTAATCGAAGTGAATTATTAGGTTATAACTATGACATGGGCGCATTGTCAACTTTAATGAACAATGTTGGTATTAAGTTTTGAATGCCAGCAACACGTGCTTTTTATGTTAGTTATCCTGCAGGAGGAATGGGACTGTCAACCAATCCTTTCTATAATAACCAACATGTTGGTGTTAAAGACAAAAATTTATTTATTGATACTGAACAAAGTACTGGTTTAAAACCACAATATGAATTTGGTGATAATGAATATACGATTGAAAAAACTTCAACTTTAACGGCCATCTATGGTAAAACAGCACAATTTTTATCAATGTTAAATCAAGTTGATGAAAATCCTTTAGGTGCTCAAATTAGTGCGTTGTTTTTAAATAATATTTTTAACTTTATTGGGAAAGATGCTCAAGTAGAAACAAATCCAATTTATGTTTTATTGCGAGTAATTATTAGTGAATTTTTAGGACAAATTAATTCTTTTGCAGGAATTAAGAGTAGTTGATTTTTTTCAAGTAATGAAGTTAATGATGAATTAAAAGGATTAGTAGAACAAAGCACGGAAGCAAAAGAATTATTAACAAAGTTAAATGGCAAAGCAAGCAAGGGATATCATAATTTTGATTTAGTAGGGGTAGGGGCCATTATGAATAAAAAAATTCCTGATTTTAAAACTTATAATGATAATAATCTTGTTGGAAACTATCAAAATATTGGTCATGTTGGTGAATTATTACTAAATATTTGAAAAAAATTGTCATCAACAACCCAAAAAGAATTAAATCTTAAAATAACAAATAATATTATTGATAGTCTATCTGAAAAAATAAAAATTGCAATTTTGTTAACTTCAGAACAAGCACAAAAAACAAGTTTACAACAATTATTAGATATTCTCTTGGCTTTACAAGGTGATAAAGTTAATTTTAAATTTACTTTATCAAATATTTTCTTTGATTTAACAGATTTAATTAAAACTTTAACTAGTGATAATGATATTTTGACAACTTTAAGTGGTTATCAAAACTTAGCAAACTCTTTTGAAGAGTTAACAACAACAAATTTAAACAATGTTTTAAAAACAATGGGTTGAAATAATGGGACAAACAAATTTGAAGACAATTCATTATTACAACATTTATTAGTTGCTATTTCTGATCCACATGCCATTGCGTATCAAGATTATAATTACTTATTCTTTAATAGTAATAGTCCTTTTTTTGCGGGTGTTAATAATGTGATGAAAACGCTTTATGAAAACGTATTACAATATGTTGTTGATGATAAATATTGAACAGTAAGTAATCCACAATATACGCAAAAAGTAGTTGGTGCGGAAGAACGCTTATCATATGATTTTGAATACAATGGTGTGGGTGATAGTTCAGTAACAAAGCTATATACTGAAAGTCGTACTAATCAAATTAATGTTAATGATCAATTTTATGATGATCATTACAATCCAAAACAGTTTTATAGTATTGATAATAAACAAGAAAACATCGCCTATAGCGGGTTAGGATTATCAGATAATTTAAAACCAGTTAGTCATAAATATCATATTGAATGAACTAATGTTGGTAATTTAGAACAACCAATGTGAATTATTACTAAAATTGATAGTTATGTTCGTTCAGGTGAAGTTACGAATGGAATCGGTTCGACGCAAAGTGGAGCTTGAAAACAAATTTATTTCTTATATTAATTGATCAAAAATATGAAAGGGTTTTATAAATGTTTAAAAAAATTTCAATGTCATTAATTTTAGTCTTAACGATTTTTACTGCTGTAGTGACAATTGTTTTATTTGCGAAAAAAGATAGTTTTATGCGAAGTGTATGATTGGATGGTTGTGAACCAACAACACAAATCCAAAGCAAAGATAAAACACCTTATGCTCATACCTTTTTTGGGAGCCAACATGATAATTATGCTTTGTACCAACCAAATGAGGTAAGCAATGATTTAAAAGATGCACAATTTTATGGTAATTTAGAAAACTATAATAATTGTATTAATCCGAATGTTAATTTACAATTATGAAAACAAGACTTTATTAATACACAATTAATTGTAAAAACAAATAACTATGATATTACTAATTTAACAGCAACTGTTACTAATGCTGCTGCATTAGAAAAAAATAATCTGACCGTCCAGATTGGTTTTAATCGTTTTATTTATGCATCATATTCGTTAACAAATCAAAAAATCCCAAATCCATACGGAATTAATGAAAAATTATTAGTTCCTGATGCAATTACTACAAATTCAGTTGAAAAAACTGCTTATAAAAATAAAGTCTATGTTTTATGAATTAAAATTATGAGTTTCAAAGATAAAATTGTGGCTAATCCAGGAAATTATCCGGTTAAGGTTCAGTTAACGGGGGATGTTCCCGGCACAAAACAAACTAATGTTATTTTAAATGAAAATGAAATTCAAGTTAAAGTTAATGATTTACTATTACCAGCAGAGCAAAAGAAATCTGATTTTAATATTTATTCCTTTTTTGGTTGAAGTGCTGCTTACTATAACAATTATCAAGTTCCAAATAGTATTAAAAACAAATATGATAATATTGAATACATTGATTATAATTGAGAACATTATTGAGAACCAGAGCACAAATATTTACATAATGTGTTGGGGATGGATTATTTTCAAAGTTCAATTTCACTAAATGAGCGAAAAAATACCGAATGACATAATAATTGATTAGATGGAAATAAAGTTCAGACCTTTTTGCCATGACGTTATAATCAGCAAAAGGGGTTGTACATCGCCGATGAAGATTGAAAAGCATGAGATCATTATATGAACAAAATGGCCGAAGTAGGTTATACAAAAGCACTTCTAAGTGGATGACAAACAGCTTGAAATAAAACTTATAAAACTAATAATGTTTGAGATGAAGATAAACAAGACTATATGCAAATTAGTATGAACATGTATGTTGAAGATGGGGTTAGAAATAATGAATGGTTTTTACAACAATTGTTAAACCATATTAAAACAGGTAACCCGAAATGAACGCAAACTGTTACACCATATCTTTATATTGATGAATTATCTGGTTCAGCAATTGGAAAATATTTAGCATTAATTCAAAAATATGATCCTAATCGAAAATATATTAAGTTAGCGGCTTGTGATTGAGAACGTAACATTGATTATAAAGACCCAGCAACATATGAAGTTGATATTTTACATATTTATTTTTTAGATATTTATAATGAACAAAATAGTAAGTTTATGAACTTAGTAAAACAACGTAATGAAAAAGGATATATTACTGGCCAGTATTCATTAGATGTTGATAATACCTTTAATTTAATTCGTTCTGAACCAGGAGTAAGTTCTTACATTCAATTAGCTTTATTAAAAGAGAATGCCCCACATTATATGCGTTATCTTTTAAATGGATGAACAAAAACAGCATACTGATCAGCTGATTATGATGAACATACTGGTTTAATTTATATTGCTGGTGATACAATGTTTGCTTATCCTTCGATTGCTAATCCTGATCCAAACAATAATAATAAAGCTGCTTTTAATCCCTCAACACGATTAGATGCAATTGCTTATGGAATTAATATGAATAATAAAATTATGTACTTAAAAAAACTAAACTTATTATCAAATTATACAACAATGATGTCATATGTTAATAGTAATGTTAAATTAAGTAAACCAACGAGTCGTACTAAGTTTGATTTTAATTACAATGGGTTAACAGCAGAAAGTGATATTAAAATTTCAAATTCATTCTTATATCGTTTTTTAACACGGAATAATATTGATGAAGTAATGGTTGTTAAAACATTTGAAAACATTATTAATAAAGTTGTAACGACATATTTAGGAGGTTAAGATGATTCCGTTTTATTTAGTTATTCTTGAAATTTTTATTTATTTATCGGTTGCAATTTGATTTATTGGAATGATATATTTAATTTATGGTTATTTTCAAAGTTTTCTTCGTAAAGAGCGAGTAATTTCATGAATCTTTTTTGGAGTTAATGTTGGAACAACATTAATATTATTGATTTTAGTAATTTTATCCCTCTTAGCAATTTTTCAGCCAATTATTTTTGGTAATGATGATATTTCTAATGAATCAACATTATTAAATATCGCTTATTTTGGAATAAGTACTTTGATTTTAGCAATATTATGAATTATTTATTTAAGTAGTTGTTCAATCTACTTTACAATCTTTTGAAAAAATGACCGTCTTTATTTTTTTGGTAGTTATTTTGATCAAACTAAAAATAAAAAAATTATTGTAAACAAACATGTTTTAATTTATCGGAATAAAATTTTTTTTACAATTATTTTTCGTTTTTCTAAAACTTATCAATATTTAACTACTAAGGAAAATTAAAAAGCATTATTATTTTTAACGAAAGAGGTCAGAAAAATGTGATTATTGTTAAAACAAGGAATTTTAAATACTTTTAAAAATAAGACACAAGTTTTTATTTTTGTGATTTTAATTGTTTTAACTGCACTTTTTTCCACTGTTTGTTGAACTTCTTTTGACCGCTTACAAAAAGCAAACAAAACAATGGGGTATGGAACATTAAATATTAATTATAATTATAATTATATTTCAACTAATTATGAAGCAAATAATCAACAAACAATTACGCCATGGTTTGCTTTTGATGTTGATTATGCTGGAATTGGAACTGGTTTTTTTGAAAAGAATTATGGAACCTTGACCATTGGTGGTTCAAATGATGTTTTAAAACCGTTTGATTTAGGAACTGGCTTAAAAGGAGAAAAATATCAGTTTAAAATTGAAGGAAACCGCTTACAAATTGCCAAGAGTGGGCGTTGAGTACCATTTGAAAATGTTTTATTAGATTATAATGCAATTAATATTACTGATAATAATGTTTTAACAGGAGAATTTTCACAGTTATATCGGTTTAATTTTAATGCCTATTCATTTCAAAAATCATTATTAGGGCAATTATATAATCGTTTTATTTTTAATAATGCTGTTGATCCAACTCTTAAAACACAGGCAATTAATTTAGTAAAACGTTATATCCATTTTATCTTAGAGTCGCGGTTAACTTATTTGGTATATAAAAACATTAAAGTTTATGCCTTAAAAAATAACACAACAGATGTTAATCTGCTAAATCAATTTATTAATGGTGTGAACTTAGGTGAACATTGGCAAACAAAGAATTTAGGAATTGATAATCCTGGTAAAAATGTTGCTCGTGCCGATCGAATTTTTTTAACACCAACAGCAGCAACTGATAAATATTGGGGAATGCGGGGAACATTAGGTTTTCCAATTTATGATTCAAATAATACTTTGGGGTTAAAAGAACTTGATTGTCAAAATAGTACTGGTTGTACTGGTGTCGAAAATTATCGTTATTTTTTAACTGATGCTAAAAATGATAATATTATCCAACTTTTAAATGATAAAAATGATCATAGTAATGTTACTAAAAACTTTTTACTAAACGGTAGTTATAAAGTTCGTAATTTAAGTACATATGACTTTTTTGGCCAGTATGATTATAATAATAAATTTATTAATAATGATTTTTTAACAACTTATCAAGATATGTTGGGAATGGTTAGTAATTTTGAAATTGTTAATCGAAACCAGGCAATTGCTTGAACAACTGATGGTAAAAAGTATAAATTTATTGATTGAACACAACCCTATAATTCAGGGCAGTTAAAAATCTTACAGAAATCAAAATGATTTGATCGTGGTTTAAATGAAATGGTTGATACAGCAATTGTTTTACCACAGTATTTTAAAGCAAATCACTTACGTTTTGATGATACAATTTTAGTTAATCAATTAAAACTTTATATTGAAGCTGTTGGGGGTGATACTCAAAATATTTATCCAACAATTTATGATACTGATTTTTTACCTGATGCAAGTAATGAATCAATTATTTATGTCCACCCGCAAATGTTTAATCGTTTATTTGGTTATAATAACGAAGGATTTACTAGTCAACAGTATCAAGATGTCAGTACCGTTCAACTAACATATCATGGTGCTAATCAAAATAATATGGAACCTGATTTAAATTATTATCGGGTTTATTTAGCTGATAATATTAATCGTTTGGGAAAAACAGTTGAAGCAATCTTTCAAAATAAAACTGATGTTATTAATAATGTTAGTTTTAGTAAGTTTAATGCAAACCAATTAGTCAATAATCGTTATCAATTGTTAAATAATGCGATTAAAATTTATCATTTAGTCACAATTGGGATTGTAATCTTTTTTGCTGTTATTGTTATGATTATTTTGTTTATTCAATTAAAGAGTATGATTGAAAAACAACGTAGCCAAATTGGTATCTTAAAAGCAAATGGTTATAATAATTTTAAAATTGCATTGTCCTATTTGATGTATTTCTTAACTGCTTTAGCTATTGCAACACCAATTGGATGATTACTTGGTTTAGGACTCCAGGTGCCAATTATTAACTTATTTGGACAATATTTTGTGTTACCAAGTACTTTTATTGTTAATTGACAAATATTATTATTATTTTTCCTTTTGGCAGGAAGTATTATTTTTGTTCTTGTTGTTATTGAATGTAGTATTATATTGGGACGGGAGGTATTAGCACTAATAAATCCAAATCGTGATTTTAAACCAAACAAATTAATTAGTCGGTTATCATTATATTTTACTAATCGTTTATTTAAAACGCGCTTTCGGTTAGTGTTATTAGGGGCAAGTTGAAAAGCAGTTACTATGTTCCTAATAACAACTTTTATTGCTACTGGAACGATTACATTAGCAGCTTTGGTTCCAAATAGTATTAAAACCTTAAGTAAACAATATTATCAAAATTTAAATTATGCCAATGAATTGAACTATCAAAATGTTATTTATAATAATCCATTAAGTCGGTATGAACTTTATGATAGTCCTAGTGAAGATGTTCCTGATTATGGTGGGGTTAATGACCCAATTTATCAAAAGTTAGAAAATGTGCCAATTGCCCCATATGTTTATGCCCATGGGGCAGATAATACAACAAAATGAATTACTTTACAAGAATTAGCAACTAATCCTAATTACAGTACATCTTATCCTTCGTTTGTTGTTAATATGTTAGTACAAAACATGACGGTGTTTAAAGGAAGCAATATTTCAGTTGGGTTATTACGTTATTTATATGATTTACCAACTGATAGTAATATTAAGACGCGACTGGATAATCAATTATCATTAGTAACATGTACTTTTTTACCACAATTATTTGGTCAATCACCAGTTTCAAATTCAGAAGCAGCCGGGACAACATGACATAAATGATCATATTGTATTGAACAAGCAACTAATACGATTTTACCAACGGTTATTAAGGAAAAATGAGCAGCAAATGAAAAATATCAGTTACGTTTTAATTTTGGGTTCAACTCAATGGCTTATGATCAAAAAACAGATAGTTTATTCACTGGTTTTGATACAAAAATTGCTGCTGTTAACGGGATTATTCGTGATAGTGCAAAAAATCAAATTTCATCATATGGTCTTGATGTTAATGATAACCAAGTTGTTTTTACAAATAAATTAAAGACAAAACTACAAGAACCTCCTTCAAATCAAGGCAAAACAATTCCAATTGCAATTAATGATTCAGCAGCAACAAAATATAATTTAAGAACAAATGATATTATTAATTTTTATACGAATCAACCACGATTACAATATTTAGGCAAAGATCAACAATATTATGATATTAAACCAGAGTGGTGAACTTATCAAAATGGTAATGTTACAAATGACCCTTGAACTTTGAATTTATCGCATTTAACAAACTCCTTATTAACAGGAACCAATAATGACCAGTGAGGAACAAATGTTAATCAACCATATGCTTCAATTAGTGGATTAAAATTAAATTTACCAGTTAATATGATTGATGCCCATGTTTGAAGTCAGGACAAAATTGATATTAATCCAGGAAGTGGTCCCACTAAAATTGATTTGTTGAATAATAAAGTTACTAAAATTAAACAAAATAACTATATTATTGGGGCATATGATTTAAACTTTGACCATCCTTTAAAATCATTAATTGATTTAGTAAATGGTGGCTTTGGTAAAAATTGGTATGGTCAATCCTTAAAATTAGGGTTATTGCGAGTAACTACATCTAACTTTAATGTTTTATCTGATTATCAATTTAAAGTTGTTGGAATTCAACATTCTTATGATCAAGCACGGATTTTTTTAGATCAAAAATGAGGAAATCAAGTCCTTGGTTATCAAAACAGTCCGCAATGATTTAATGGTAAATATACGAAAGCAATTCAACCAGCTGATCAATTTCAACGTTATGTCTTATCTTCTATTAGTGCCGATAACGCGTTGAGTGATGGTTTAACTTTTTTTAGTTCAGCCGTTGGGAAAGTTGATTATTTGCATAATAAAAAGCAAGTTGTTAATCAATTAAGCTATTTTACGACTGTATTAGCAGGAGCATTAGTATCAATTATTATTTTAACAGCAGTTATTATTATTTTCTTGGTGACAGATGTTTTTATGGAACGATATATTAAGTTTATTGCTTTAATGCGGGTTTTTGGTTACCGGCGCGGAGAAATTAATAGTATGACCTTGGCAATTTTTATTCCTTTTGCAATTTTAGGGTGATTATTAGGTTTTTTCCTCGTTTGAACAAGTGTTTATTTTGCGTTTAAAATCGGCTTACAAGCGATTAATTTACCATTAAGTTTACCAATGCCATGTCTATTATTTATTATTATTTTTGGAATAATTAGTTTTATTTTTACTTTAACTTTTGTTTTATCAACAAGAAAAATTAACCAGTTACCAATTCAAACAATCGTTACCTTAAGTGATGAATAGGAGATAGGATTAATGAAAAAAATATGAACAATTTTAACAGTTGGAACATTAATGTTGGGATTACCTTCAACATTAATAAGTTGTGCAACAAATGATAATTTATATCCGGTTCAAAAAGATACCTTAGCATTAGCGATTCAAAAGATTACAAATACAGTTGAGACATATCAAGAAATTGAAACTGATAATAACAAAGTAACCTTGTCGGAAGGTAAAACTTATGCTGTAAATACTATTTATCAAGCATTGGGTGGCGATAATAATATTTATGGTGTTACACCTAGTAATATTAAAATTACAAGTGTTTTAAATCGGGATGGACAAATTCTTGATGATCATAATTTTTCAGTTGGAATAATTTTTGAAGTAAAATATGATATTAATAATAGTTTTGAGTTTTTAACTAAGCAATCATTTTGACTATTTTTAAAATATTTAGCTCCTGATAAAATCATTAAACCTAATTTAGTTTTTACCACAAGTAGTGCTTTTCAAATTACTAATAATAGTGTATTAGGTCTTGGTAGTCAGGGGGCCGTTGCAATTGAAAAAACAACAACAGGTTATCAAACAACGGATCAGGAATTATTACAGTGAGATTGTGATACACTTAATCATCAAAACTTATTACAACTTGGTCGTATGATGTGACCAAAAAACATTAACAAAATTCCAAATGATACAATGCGAATTAATGTTGTGCAACATTTTCCAAATAAGAAGCAATTATATATGGCAATCCAAAATGTTAATAATGGTCAATTAACCTCACCAGAATATAAAGTAATTAAAGTGCAAGGGCATGATCAATGAAATTTATTAACCGTTGCGTTAATTCAAGTCATTGAAATTCGTAATAAACTATATGCTGCTGTTATTAATCCAGCAACAGAAAATTTAGATCCAATTTTATTTCAGTTACAATATGATGGTTCTGATTGAATTTTAGATTTAACAACGCCAATTTTTCTTAATTTAAAACAAGGATTTAGTCCTGGCGAAGAATATTTAACAACAAATTCATTATTTACCACAAAAGGTGTAACATATCTTATGACAACACTCGGGAATTTATACCAAATTGATTACTTAAACCAAACTTTTTTATTAAAAAAAATTATTAATGAAAAAGAAACAACAAATAATATTCGTAGTTATCTTATTGATGAACAAAATAATAAAATGCTTCGAATCAATCATGATCAGTTAGAAGAAGTTAATAATATTTATTAAAATTAGTTTAAAAATAAACTAATTTTTATTCTTTTCAATGATATTATTAATTGGAAGAGAATGGCTTGTGGAGGAGTTTTATGAGTAAAAATATTTATACGGTTAGTGAAGTTAATGCTTATTTAAAAACATCAATTGAACAAAATCCTAATTTTATTAATATTTCTTTACAAGGTGAAATTTCTAATATTGCAAACCATTCATCAGGACATATTTATTTTACGATTAAAGATGATAAAGCACAAATTCGAGCAATTATGTTTGCATTTAATGCTAAAAATTTACAGTTTAAATTAAAAGAAGGGTTAAAAATTGTTGCGACTGGTTCAATTAAAGTATATGAGCCGCAGGGAACATATAGTTTACAAGTTGTTACTTTATCTTTGCATGGGGTAGGGGACTTGTTCTTAAAATATGAAGCGTTAAAACAAGAATTAAGCAAAAAAGGATGATTTGATCAGTCATTAAAAAAACCAATTCCTCAGTTTCCAACTAATATTGGGGTTATTACCGCTCCAACTGGAGCTGCCATTCGTGATATTATTACTACGATTCATCGACGTTACCCTCAAGCTAACATTTATTTATTTCCAAGCTTAGTGCAAGGAGAAGATGCAAAACACGATATTCGCAAAAACATTAAAGCAGCTTTAGCTTTTAAACCTAAAATTGATACTTTGATTGTTGGCCGTGGTGGTGGTAGTATTGAAGATTTGTGAGCTTTTAATGAATTGGAAGTTGTTGAAGCAATTTTTCAAGCAACAATTCCTGTTATTTCAGCGGTTGGTCATGAAATTGACTTTACCTTAGCAGATTTTGTTAGTGATTTACGAGCACCAACACCAACACCAACCGCAGCGGCAGAACTAGCAACACCAGATCAAAAAGAATTAATGAATTTTTTAAAACAACAACAACGTATTCTAATAACAACGATTAAAACAAAAGTTGATAAATTAGCAGATAAAGTAGCAGAACTAAGGAATGGTTATGTTTTAACAAAACCGCAAGCATTGTATGCACAACAAGAACATTCTTATCAATTATTAGTAAAACAGTTTAATGTTTGTCAAGAAACTTTTTTCTTAGCAAACAAGAATGTTATTCAAACCTATTATCAAAGGTTAATTACATTAATGCAACAACAAATGGTAGCAATTGAATATAAAAAAAATAATTTATTAAGTAAATTAGATTTATTAAGTCCGTTAAAAACACTAACGCGAGGATATAGTATTACTTATAATAACAATAAAAATGTGTTAACATCAATTCAACAAGTAACGAATAATGATATAATTATGACACGTGTGCAAGATGGAATTATTCAGTCAGTTGTACAAACAATTAAGAAGGATAGTGAAGAAAATGGCAGATAATAAATCATTTGAACAAGTTTTAGAACAATTAAAACAAATTGTTAATGATTTAGAAAATAATCAGTTACCATTAGATCAAGCGATTGATGCTTTTGAAACAGAAATTAAATTAACTAAATTAGCAGAAACTAAATTACAAGATATTAAAGATAAAGTCACTAAAATTGTGAAAAATAATAATCCGACTGATTTTAAAGTTGATGAAGAATAATTTATTATGGCAGGACAAATTTTTGAACGAAGTGGCTGAGTTAAAAAAAATAATAATAAAATTAGAAAAAAATTATTTAAATTGAAATTAAGTTCAGTTGTTTTAAAAGACTTTAAAACATTTGATGAAAAAGATATTTTAATTAAGAATTTTGTTTATTTATTACGATTAAATAACTTTGATGAACAAGAATATTTTGATAGTATTATTTTAATTAGGTTAGTTTTAATTTATTATCATATGCAATATGTTCGACATCCGGGAGTAAAAGGAGAAGAAATTCAGATTTTAAAAGTTATTAAAGAATTGGAACAAAAAATTTTAGTTAATAAAATTGATACTAATCATGAAAAAGAAATTTTTGCGAATGTTAAAATTGATGATCCAAGTATTGCAAAATACTATCGTTTTGATTTGCTATATAATTTTATTGCCAATATTTTTTATCAACCTTTTATGAAAAAACGTAATGCTAAATTGTACTTTGATTATGGATATTATCTTGTTTTTTTAATTAATTTAACAGTAATGAAAAAACTATTTAAAGATAGTGCGAATGTTGAAATTTATAAAATTAAATTAGATGTAACAGCTAATTGTCATTATTTAATTGGTGAAATTACGCCATTATATTTCAACAATTTTGTACAGCAAATTAATTATTTTTTACAAAAATATTAAGTGAGGTTAGAAGATGAAGTTAAGAGATTATCAGAGTCATTATGATCTAAAGGATTTGAAAACAAAAGCATTAATTGAATTAGCTAATGATGTTCGCCAGCTGATTATTGAAACAGTAACTAAAAATGGGGGTCATTTAGCTAGTAATTTAGGAACAGTTGAATTAACAATTAGTTTATTAAAGACATTTGATATTGACAACAATGATATTATTATTTTTGATACTGGTCATCAAACTTATGCTTACAAAATTTTAACTGATCGAAAAACCCATTTTTCAACAATTCGGTTACCTGATGGTTTAGCAGCATTTCAGCACGTTAATGAAAGTAAATATGATTATATTTCAAATGGACATGCTGGAACGGGTTTATCAACGGCAATTGCTTATAGTTATAATCCAAAATATAATAATATTATTTGTATAATTGGTGATGCATCGTTTACAAATGGTTTAACGTTAGAAGCTTTGACTCATTTAGGATTAATTTCAAATAAAATTATTGTTGTTTTAAATGATAATGGAATGAGTATTTCAAAAAATGTTAATATTTTACATACAACAGTTAGTAAAGTTCGAACAGGATGGTTATATCGTAGTGCTAGTAAGATTTCAAAAGTATTACGCTACATTCCACCATTAACATTACTATGGTTAGTGCATTTATTAGTGGAAAAAATTATTCGTAGTTTTGCAATCCCAGGATTATTTGCTGGATTTAACTTAGATTATATTGGCACTGTTGATGGCCATCACTTTCGGAAACTAAGAAAAAGTTTTCGCCAAGCAAAAAAAAGTTCAAGTAGTGTTATTGTTCATGTCAAAACGAAAAAAGGTTATGGTTATGGTTTAACCCAAGCAGAACAAGAAAAGTATCATTCATATAGTTTAAAAGATACCAAAAATAGTGAATGAAGTTATCATATTGCCCAAACAGTTGAAAAAGTTTTTCAAACTGTTCCGGAGAAATTTTATTTTATTTCAGCAGCAATGCAAGCTTCGATTTACTTAGAAGAGTTTATGATAAAAAATGCACCATATTGTATTGATGTTGGTTTAGCAGAAGAACATGCAATTACATTAGCATCTGGTTTTGCGTTAGATCATCACCAAGTTGTTGTTAGTATGTATGCTAGTTTTTTGCAGCGAACTTATGATCAAATTTTACATGATGTTGTTCGTAACCGGTTACCTGTTATTTTTTTAATTGATCGTGCTGGTTTATCCCCTGGTGATGGTGATAGTCATCATGGTATTTATGATGTTGGTTTTTTAAATAGTATGGGTGATATTCCAATTATTAGTCAACCAGCAACAACTGGTGAATTTGATCACTTGTTTAAATTAGCTCTTGCAAACAAACAAAACCCATTTTTTATTCGCTATCCAAAAAGTGGGATTGTTACACAACCTTTAATAAAAGAATTTAACCTTGGTGATTGAGAATATGTTATTAATAATAGCGATGCATCAATCTTATTAATAACTTATGGTAATAATGTCTTAAAAGCACAAAACATTATTACTAAATTAGCAACTAATAAAATTAACCTTGTTAATGCAAGATTTATTAATCCCGTCGATAAAACAATGTTAGGACAAATTAGTGCAGATAATTATCAACAAATTATTGTTTTTGAAGAAGTTATTAACCAGACAGGACTATATGCAAAAATTATTGATTTTTTACCACGGCATAAAACAACCATTACTCATTATGGTTATCAAAACGGCTTAGATAAAAATAACAGTAATCTTCTGGAAGAAATTTTACAAAATTTAATTAATTAAATAAAAAAACCTTGTATTCTAGGACAATAAGGGTTAAATTTATATATATGAAAAAGGAGAGGGAATATGAAAGAATATGTTAAATTCAAATTAAATAAACAAGCACAACTAGAGCAATACTTAAAAAAACATCAAGTTGATGGGATCTTGTTTCATTCAACAGTTAATCGTTTTTGATTTTCTGAGTTTGAATCATCAGAAGGATATCTGTTATTTACAAAAAATGAATTAATTTTGTATTTAGATGGTAGATATATTACGGCCGGAAAAAAACAAGCCAAAAATGTAACTAATGTTCAGGAAATGACAACAAATAATGCTGGTGGTTTTTTTGGAATGTTACAAAATGATTTAACGAAAAACAAAGTCAAAGTATTAGCTTTTGAAAGCGATTATTTAACATATTTAACTTATCAAAATTTAGCAGTAAGTTTAGCAACGATTGAATTAAAACCAGTTGATTTTTCTGAGTTACGAACAATTAAATCAAACCAGGAAATTAATGTGTTAAAACAAGCCTGTGCAATCGGTGATATTGCTATTAATAATGTAATTAAAAATATTAAACCAGGAATGACGGAACGGCAAGTTGAACAAATTATTATTAATAGTTTTATTGAGGAAGGAGCCGATAAACCAAGTTTTGACACAATCGTTGCTTCGGGCTGACGGGGAGCATTACCACATGGTCGTGCAACAGATAAAGTGATTGAAAATAACGAATTAATTACAATTGATTTTGGTTGTATTTATAATGGTTATTGTTCTGATACTACTCGTACGATTGGGTTAGGAAAACCCTCACCACAAATGCTAGAAATCTTTGATGTTGTTTATCAAGCACAAAAACAAGGGATTGAAGCAATCAAACCAGGTGTTAGCACTGCAACAATTGATAAAATTTGTCGTGACTATATTACAAGTAAAGGCTATGGTCAATACTTTACCCATTCAACTGGGCATGGGGTTGGGATTGAAATTCATGAGTTTCCACGAGTATCACCATTTTGTAATGTTCCTTTAGAACCGGGGATGATCATTACTGTTGAACCCGGGATTTATATTCCTGATGTCGGTGGTGTTCGCATTGAAGATGATATTTTAGTAACAGAAAATGGTTATGAACTTTTAACAGAAGCAAAGCGTGATTTAATTTTAATTTAATGAAACTGACAAAAACACAAATTACTTTTCTTATCTTTTTTATTTTCATGCTTTTGTTTCTATTATTATCAATCATTTTAATTGTCATTGCTGGAAATCAAATCCATCGATTACTTGTTAATAACCAAACCCTTGTTTTATCAGGAACTAATGCCTATGGTAAAGCAACTATTGTTGTTGCAGATTTTTCATCAGCTTTTTGGTTAATCCAATATGGTATTAATTTTATTTTCTCAATGAAAATTATTAACCAAAATAATATGGAAATATTAACAACTAATTTTGTAACTTTATACCAAGTTGGTTATTCTTTCTTAATATTCCTTGTTCCTGTCTGTGGATTTAGTTTTTTAATTACAATTATAGTATGCTTATTAACTTGGCAAAAAGCAACAAAATCACTGCCATCAACACCGCCAATAGTTAAAAACGAAGATAATCAATTATTAAATGATTTAAAAACTAATATGAACCAAGTGCAAGATTATTTAATTAAATTACATAATGATGTAAAGGCTTTAAAAAAATTTACGGGATTAATTACCCCAAAAGCAAAGGTTTCTTCAAACCAAGTTAGCGAAGAACAAATTGAACGGTTTGGTCATGATTTAAATGTAATTCAAGAAAAATTAGGACAGCAGCAGCAACACGTTGAAATGTTAAAAACAGTTGATCGTGATGAGTTTGAACGAACAAACAGTGGGATTGAACGACCAATTAGTTTGGTTAAACCAACCGAATATATTATGCCAAAACGTGATACAAATTTTGTTAATGATTTTCCAACGCAACAATTTCTATCAACAAAAATGTTAACAGAAACAAAAAGTGAGAAAAAACTCTCTTTAAGTTCAATTTTTGATCGAAAAAAAATTAAAGAAGAGTTAGAAGCAGAACCTGATTTAGAATTAGATGATAATCAAACCGAAAATGAAGAAGCTTTTAAAGCTTTTCCATTAGAATTTAATGACCCAACAGTTATTGAGGATAAAGCCTTTCGTGAAAAAGTTGGTTTTAATTTAAATGATTATGATTATACAACTGACAATGGGAAGAATCTGGTTGAGTTTCAAACGGTGTATCAAGTTGGTGATCGAATGATTGATAATGGTGTTGAATATGAGATTATGTTAGTTGTACCACGAAACGTTAATGATACGATAATGTATGAATTAACCTTAAAGTCAACTGTTGATGAAACAGTTAAATCAGTTATGAAAAAATAAGAAGGTTTTTTTCTTCTTATTTTTTTATTTTTTTGTAGTTTATTTAGAAAATAATAGATAGTTCCTATTCTTTATAAATAGTATTATCTTTATGTCAATATTTATATTTTTTAGATTTGTTAATGTTAGAAGTTCTAACTTTTGCTACAATTCATAAAACACCATCAATATTAATAAATAAAACTGTTCTTTTACCATTATTTCATTCAAACATGTTATATGTTTTATTTTGTTTGTTTCAAATGAATGATAAAATTTTATAAATGACATGATCAACGAGATAAGCTACCCCTTTAAAGCATATTAATAAAACAATTAAACTAAACATTAAATCTGTTAAATAATGTGTTCTTGAAATAATTTGCATAAATCCCATCATCGCAACATCGGCAATAAAGAAGCCAAATATTAATCATTTTCATCAAACAATATTTTGTTTACGTTTTTCATTCATGAAATATAGTAAGAATCCATAAACGGGCATTGATGATGAATTCATATGGCCAGATGGAAATGCCTTGTCACTTCAAAAATGATTTCCTTCGCCACTTTTACCCAATAAGAAATCTCAGTATTCAGCTTTAAATTCTTGAATTTGTCATCAATCTAAATATTGTGCATTAACTATATTAGTTGGTTTGTTTGTTCAATTGCTTGGTAAGTTATCAATAACATATTGATAATCAACATGAACTCAATAGGGTCTTCCAAAAAAAGTTTTTAAAATTGGGTCAAAAGTAACACCAAAAAGACCGAATACGACAAATATTTTTAGGACATCAATTCAATAATTATTAGTTAACAAATCATCTCTTTTTGAAAATTTAACTCTTAAGAATCAAGCAGTCCCACACATTAATATAACTTCAATACTAAGTTGAATCGTCATTACTATAATCGTATTTGTTCCATCAAGACCAAATCAATAGTCTCTTCCTTTACCACTAAAAGCATCAAAGGTTGCTTGTTGATAGATCATTCTACTAATAATTAATGTAAATAAAATTATAAATAGGGCATAAACTATTATGATAATAATATTTAAAAATTTAAATTTTGCTTTATATTTTATATTTAAACTTTCTAACAAGATTCCAGCTCCTGCAAACATAAATGGGGCTGTCATTGTATAAGCTAGTTTATCTCAAAATAAACTCAACCAACTGACAGGGCCATTATCATTTAAATCACCAATCGCTTTTGCAATTGGTCTATCGCAAATACTTCCTACGATAAAAAGGGTAATAACAACAGTTAATGCAATAATTTTTAATATTTTAAAAATAATTTTGTGTTTACTATTTTTATTAATAAATGCAGAACCGTTAGCATAAAACTCTTTCTTTGGTTTTCTCTTAAAATTTAATATATTCATAAAAGTATTATATCATAGTAAAAAAAGACCAATTTATGTTTCTTAATATTTTCGCTACTTTTTATAATAAATAAATCAAAAAAATGTGGAATATTAATGATATTTAATAGAGGCATATCTCCACCACGATGTGTTTGACAAAATGACATAGTATAAGGTTTTTAAACTTTTTTTAATTAGCTGATTAATTCAAGAGTTATTTGAAATAACTTTATAGTATTAACGAGGGTATTATGGGCAAGATTAACAATATATCAGCTGTTTGTAGTGGGTGCAAAGCAGGATTAGAGATATATCTTACAAAACTATTAGAAACATATGATATCAATAGTGAAGAAATTACCTTTTTTTCGTATCAACATCGACAACATAAGAAAATTCTTGAATTAAAACCAATTGATGTTTTTCGTTGTAATAATCAATTATTTGGTTTTAGTCTTGCTGGAAGATCAAATCCTAAATTTATTAATAATAAGAGAATTAGCTGAAAGGTATTTCAACTTCATCAAAAAAACAATAACAAGAAATTAAAAACCACAAAATTTAACACCCGCAAAGATTAAAGAACAACCTGCTGGTGGCTATCATCGTCAAATTAATAAAAAATGAATTATTATTATTTTATTGTTAGTCCTAGTTTTAGGAGCAATTATTAGTATGACAAGTTATTTAATTATTAATAGTTTTAAAAAGTTTTCACCAGATGTAATTCTGAATGCGGATGGACCAGCAAAACAAAATGCGCTGTTAGAAAATCGCCAATTTGCGCATTCTGAGCTTCTGTCCACAGGTTATTTTGCAAATGATTATGAACTTTTTACCATTACGTTAAAAAACGGATTTGATAATAAAAATGTTTATTTACAAGTTGGATAATACAACCGAAATTATTCCTAAAATTCAAGGGATGATTTATTTAACTAATTATAGTACAAATAAAGATGTTGAAGTTGAAAGCATTACTGGACCAGCAATTTATCAAGTTCCAACTTTTAAAATAGGGAAAACTGATCAAAAAACTTTTTTAAATAATGTTGCAACAACTAAAAGTCCTTTTGTTGAATTTATTAGTAACCATTTCTTTAACAATGCAAACATATCAAATTGTTAAAATATTTTTATGGGAAAACCAAAATAATGTTAATATTGAAAAAATTTTAGAAAATTAAGACAATATTTGAAAATATACAAGTGAAGCATATGGTTTGAATCCAAATTATTCAGGAATTGCAAAGAAGCATCAACAATATATTCATATTGCTAATCCAGATACGGGGGCAGGTTATGCTTCAGCAACCAATTATCATATTACCTTTCAAAATGATACAAGTGCCGGCGCTGATTTATTTACTAGTACAAGTAATAATCAATGAGGGTTATGACATGAAATTGGGCATACTTATCAAACTCCACAATACCAATGAAATGGTCTTACTGAAGTAACAGTTAATATTAGTGCGCTTTATGTTCAACAAAAATTATTCAATGCGAATCGGTTAGACACTCCTAGTCAAATTACTAAAATTAAAGATCATTTTGCGCAATCAGATCAGCAACGAAATTTTGATGATATTAGTGATTTATTTACTAAATTAGCGATGTTTTGACAATTACAAATGGCTTTTGGTAATAATTTTTATCCAACTTTATCACAATATTATCGTCTTTTACCATTTTCTGATAATCCTGGAACAAATGTTGAAAAACAACAATTATTTATTGAAATGACTTCGCAAGTAAGTAACTGCAATTTAGCGCCTTTTTTTTATAAAGTGAGGTTTAATACCAACCGAAGCAACTAATCAAAAAAATAAAACTTATCCAATGTTAACTAAAAACATTTGAGAAAATATTATTGATGGTACTCATCAATCAATCGTTGAAGACAATCTTGCAAAATATGAAATTACAACAACTGATGTTTCTTTAAAAAATAATGTTGAAATTAGTTTTGGAACAGATATTAATATGACAAATTATGGAAAATATTTTAATTATGATCAGAATTTATCTATCTGAGAGGTAGGAATGCAAAATTATCAAATATATCAAAAGACTAGTGATAAGTATAAAGTGAATGTTTTTATTGGTTTTAAAACAACGGGAAAATTACCAAATAAATATGTTTTTGCAATATCAAGTAATTATAATAATACTATTAAGTTTTTAGGTCTTGCAAATAGTTATCATGGGATTTTAGGGTTGGATAAAAATAATAAAAAAATTAGATTGTATGGTGATGCTGAAATTATTCATAGTTATTTTGGTGATAAAGATCCGCCATATTATCGAATTATTATTAGTAATCAGAATGGAATCATACTTTATGATCTTAAAATCCTTGGTACAGATAATTTTCTTAATGTTATTCGAACTAATAATTTATGAAACGAAATTAGTTATGATGAAAACTATTTGATTACATTAGAATTACAAGAAGCAAGTCGTGTTTTAAAATTTAATTCCCTTTTAAATGACTGAACAGCAGTTTCGACAACTAATAAAGTTACAAAAAAATATCAAATTATTAATAATAAGTTAATAGAAGTTAATTAAAGTATTGTTATTTTTTTCTTAAAAGAAATTGAATTTTTTAAATAAAAAAGTAAATTTATTGTTAAATCTCTTGCTTTTTTTATAATATGTAAATTGTAATATGAAGTGCAACAAATCAACTCAGAAAGCTCTGGCACACTAGCTTTGTTATTTGATTTATTAATTTTATATTTGCTATTAACATTGTTAATAGTATTTTTCAGTGTGCCTTACTTATTTTTTATATATTTAACAATGTTATTAACAGTGTTTATTACAGTAAAGGAGTATTTATAAAAAAAATAAATGTTGGTAATGATGAAATATTTTCTCAANAAGANCGTNAAAATATTTTAGANAAAGTAAAAAATTTTTATNAAAATANANTNGTTGAAAAAAATGAATTGGAATGGCAAGGGTTTTTTGGACAAATTTTATGTAGAGTAA
>NZ_JXYY01000136.1:0-688 GCF_016082235.1 Spiroplasma sp. hyd1 | reverse complement strand
CTTTTTTACAAATATTTGCAATTTTTTAACAAGTAATGCAAGAAGTCTATTAATTGGAATTTTAATTGCGCTTTGTTCGAAGGATTTAAAAGTTATTTTAGTAATCTCAATTTCTGTTTTTTTAATTTTTGCTTTTTTAGCAGGCTTATTTTTCCCAATTGGGGTTGTTCGTAGTGATAAAATCTTAAATATTATTGGTTATTTGTTAACACCAAGTTATTCGTCATCAATTATGGGTAGTGCTTTTTTTGATCAGTTCCAGAATGAATTTTAGATTCTAATTTATATCCAAATTTAACATATTTTTCAGAGTTACATAATATTTGATTGCCAAGTTTAATTAGTTTTGGGTGAAGTTTTGCTTTTTTTAGTTTAATTTTTGTTATTAATTATTATCAAGATAAATAAAATATGATATGATATTTTTAGACAATTTAATATATAGTTATTTAGAGTTAGGGAATTAAGTGTAAATCTTGAGTTGTCCCAGCAACTGTGATATGGACGAACACCACAAGCCACTGAAAATATTTTTTGGGAAGGCGGTTAGTAGGATGAAGTTAAGCCAGTAGACCTTTCTAAATTTAATTAGTCTTATTATATAACTCCTGGGTGTGAGTCATGTAATTATTTTGCAAACAAATAATTTAATAGACTTCTTGCATTACTTGTTAAAAAATTGCAAATA
>NZ_JXYY01000138.1:0-625 GCF_016082235.1 Spiroplasma sp. hyd1 | reverse complement strand
AGTACTATTATCTTGTACTGTGGTGTTTGGCTGAATTTGTAATTTAAAATTAAAGTCACTAATTTCATAACCAGTAATTTTAATATATTCATCTTTGTCAATAAAACCTATTTTAACGCTATTTTGAGAATAATTTAAGATTGGTTTTTGATTTGTCTTAACAAGATTATTAATTTTATAAATATATAAGGTTCTTGCACGGTCTTCAGTAAATAATTGTTCTAAATCAGGGTCGCTATATTGTGATTGATTAGCAAAATCTAGGGGTATACTATCAATTGAATAGTCAATTGGTTCATCATTTTCTGCTAATTGTGCTAACATTTTTTCTGATGGTTTTAACATTATTCTTGTTCTCCTCTTTCTTCGCTAGGCATGTTAATAATAGTTTCATTGTTTTTTAGTTGTCTGTTTAAAGTAGCATTTACTGGTAAACGAACATCAACAATTAACTCATCAATATTTTTAATATTGAATGTTCTACTGTTTAAAATCGCATTATCATATTTAATTAACTTAATAATGAATTCAGTTAATTTAATTTCTCTAATATATATCATTTGTTCGTATGATGCGTTTGTTTGAATATTTACACCAGCGACTTCTGCTTGTGTTTGTTGTGCTC
>NZ_JXYY01000137.1:0-680 GCF_016082235.1 Spiroplasma sp. hyd1 | reverse complement strand
GATTTTCAAAAACATAATTACATCTTTAACTTCTACTTTTGGCATAATAACATCTCCTTCCTATATGGGCGTTCCTTCACCCTGATATTCATAAATACTACCTTCAAAATCAATCCTCATGTTATTATTTTCATCTCAAAAATATATTTTTTGATCAGCATTACTAAAATAAACTCAGTAATTAAATCATTTTGAAGACTTCGGACTATAAAATTGAAAATTATTAATTTTAAAAGTAATTTGACCACTAGATATTTTAAACAAAGACTTAGGTCCAGTATAAATTTGTCAATCAGTAATTTTAACAGTAGGATAAATAGAATAAAACTTTAATATACTTAACGAAGTATTATTATCAATTTTTTTCCATAAGGAATTGTTATCAAATGTAGTGATATTATATACTGATTTTGCAGTTGGAACTTCTTCATCTGTTGACTTATCATTAATATTTTTTGTAATTGGTACTTGAATATTATTTTGCACTGTTCTAACTGCTTCTGTAAATTTTGGTGCACTTTCAGGTGTTATTCCAAGTTGAAAAATTAAATCATAATTTACAAAAAATTTATTGCTATGAACATGACTATCACATAACAAAGAATTAGCTCTTAAATTACTTTTTGTTGTTATTTTATCTTGTTTTTTATTAAAATTTTCTTTTGTTTCATTTGATAAAC
>NZ_JXYY01000140.1:0-559 GCF_016082235.1 Spiroplasma sp. hyd1 | reverse complement strand
GCTTAACGCTTAGAATTTTTCCCAAGTATTTTGAAAAGCGTGGCAAAAGTTTTTTTAAACTTTAAGTAATTTTTCATAAAATTATGAAAATCACCGCGAGCCCAGATTATATCAGTATCAAATAATAAATTTAAGTAAAGGAAGATAGTATGAGATATTTAATTTTATCAATAAGGTGTTTTTTCCTAACTGAAACAAAAAAGAAAATAGCAATATTGCTAATAACAATTTTATTGTTAGGATTATGTATTTCTTTGCCCATTGTTTTTGTTACTGCTGCTAGTAATAAAACAAAATTTGAAAATTCATTTTTAGATAGAGATAGAAGTCGTATATTTTGTGAAAAAAATGAAAAAATAGGTCAAGCAATGATTAAATATAATATAAAAAATAATGAAAATAATAATTCTAATGATATATTTAAAAATAGTAATAAATATACTATATTTTTATGATGTACAAAGAAACCTAATAATTCAGATATTTATAAAGTATATAGTCCTGCTTACTCATTATTTTATTTAAAATATGGAAACATAATAAATTTAAAAAAATTTTG
>NZ_JXYY01000081.1:0-3601 GCF_016082235.1 Spiroplasma sp. hyd1 | reverse complement strand
TTTAATTTTAGTTATGTTATTAATTATTTGATTATAAAATAAAGCAAATTTATTTACTAATAAAAAACATTAATTAAAATTAAAAAATAGTAAAACATTTATCATATCATCAAGTATCAAAATCATTAAAACAAAATATTTTATCAATATTATACATTTATAGTTCAATTCTTCGTTTGATAATGATAAATGCGGTACATGACTTTGATTATGGTCATTTAAAATAATCAACAAATATTAATTATCAACAGGGAGAACAAAGCAATATGAAAACAGTAGAACAAGCAATTAAATTTNGCCGTTCAATGTCTGGTTTTAATACAAATAAAAAAATAAAAAANGAAGATTTGAACTTAATTTTAAATGCTGGTCGGTTAGCTCCAAGTGCACTTGGATCAGAACCAACAAGAATTTTAGCAATAAGAAATAATCATGTTAAAGAAAAACTAGCTGAAATTTCTTATGATGAACCAAACTGAAAAAAGGTGAAAACAGCAGATGTTTTAATTCTTTTTGTATCAGTAAAAGGAGATATTTTAAACAGTAAAACATTTATTAAAAATAGATTAGATAGATGAGGTTTACCAGAAGACCAATTAGAAGACCGCGTTGATTCTTATTTAGAATATCTAAAACAATTTGATTGTGATAGTTATTCAATCAACCAAGCATTTATATCTGCAGCATATATGAGCTTACAAGCTGCATCAATAGAAGTTTATTCAANAATCATGCAAGGTTTTAATTTAACTAAGTTAAATGATTGTTTAAATAAAAAAGGATATATAAATAAAGAAAAAGAATCTGTCCATTTATCAATGGCAATTGGTTTATCTAATAAAGAACTGAAAAATAAAATTTATCCACAANTTCGATTATNATCAGAAGAATTCTACACATTAATCGACTAAAAAAATACCCTTAATTGAAAATATTAAGGGTATTTTTTTATTTAGTTNATNNNTNTAAACAAAATCAATATAATTGTCTACAATATTGTGGTTAAATCAACTGCTTNTGCAATACATANAATAAATAATGATTAGATCGGTTTTATTAACAAGTAACTAAAATAATAGTTTTAGCATATTTGCTCTTATCATTTATTTAACAAAATAAAAAATGCNTTTTCATTTTAAAGATAGCGCGGAAGATTATATCAACGACTCTTAATAATTCCGTTGGTAAAGATTNGATATCAATAACTGCCAATAAATAACGTATGATTATTAAAATTAAAATTTTGGTAAGTCTTTTCTGACATTTGACGAAGTTTTCTGGCNCTATAAATAACAAACCATCTTTCATTACACAAAAAAGCATAATCTGGAATTAACTCGGTTAAATCAAGTGTTCCTCCTGAAGTTCTCAATTTTCTTTGTACACAAAAAATAAATAATTTATTATTTTGATTGTTTAATTTTCATCTTTTNTGAAATGATTTAAAATTAAAACAACAATNATCACAAATTGGATGTAAAACATCAGCACGCATTTAAAAAATGTTCCCCTCTTTCTTTTAAATTAAGTAATAGCGTTAGTTTAAATAAAAAAATTTGTAAATAAAATATAAATAGAGTTTATAGTTTTTTGCTAATTAAATTATAATGGATTTTTTATATTTTTAAATATATTTATTATTATATTAAAAAAAGACACTNATGTCTTTTATCAAATAATTTGTAGTTAACTCTTGTAAAACAAACAAATAATTTGCTGAGATTAAGCAAATTATTTGAATCAATATTTTGTTTTCCTACTGTTTGTAAATTTATCTTAAATTAGATTTTATTTTTTGTTTCACCAGTTGTTAAAATTTCTTTTAAATTTTCATATGTTGTTTCAATCATATTTTTAACCGCTTCATCGGTATATGAACCGACGTGTGGAGTAATAATTACCCGTGGATATAATGTTAATAGTTTATTAGTAATGTCATCTGGCATTTTTTNCACCCTTAAAATCTTTAAAGAAAACATCACCTTCATTTTCTAAAACATCTAAGCCAACCCCTTTTAAATGGTTTGACTTTACTGCTTCATAAACAGCTTCACTATCCATTAATTGTCCTCGTGCGNCATTAATTAAAACGGACCCTGGTTTCATTTTTGNTAAAAATTCTTTATTAACTAAATGATGATTTTCCTCTTTAATATATGGACAATGCAATGAAATTAAATCTGATTCTTTAATTAATGTGTCTAAATCAGTATAAGTTAAAATTTCTTTTGCTGCATCACTTTCATAGATATCTTGTCCTAGAACTTTTGCTCCCATCCCATGTCATGCTTTTGCTGTCTCAAATCCAATGCGTCCTGTTCCAATAATTCCAATTGTTGAATTACGAATTTCTTTTGCAAACATAAAATCATCAACCTTAAAATTAGTATTTTTTTCATTATTCGCCATATAAAATAAATTTCGTAACAAAGCATTTCCCATTGCAACCGCTAGTTCACTCACAGCATTTGGTGANTAACNNGTAGTAAGAAAAAAGTTGAGGTTTTATAAAAAATATAAATAAAGTAATTAAATACAAATTAAATTAATCGCTTATNAGAGCGATTTTTTTATTTGCATTATTCATCAGATAGTATCTTTAAAATTAAAAATTAACCTATTTTGCCCTACAAANTAGTTAATTTTTATAATTTCCTTTCTGTGATTTATTATATTTTTTCGGTTTAACAACTAATAATATCATTTTTAATAAAGGTACTATCTGATGAATAATGCAATNCTAAAACTTAATATTTTGATGCTTAAAGATGGATAACTCATCTATGGCACGAAGNCTTAAAGAAAGTGTGAAAGCGATTGGATTTACTCTCCTATTTATTTCTTTAATTCTCGGCAAGATTAATCACTTGCGAAATGTCAGAGCGCGTGTTTTTTGGCTTGTTTTCATAAAAAGAGTGTTGTTAAACCGAAAAAAANCAATATCGGACACTAAAAAAACAAGAGGGTTGGAACTCCAAAAGGTTATTTTCTTTATATAAAGTTGTCTAGGGATGGATGAAGCGTAATTAATAACTGGNTAAACTNTTTTTTNGTTTATTTCCGTNNGGGGGTAAANCTCTATCAAAATATCCTANCCGCCCCCGCTCACCNNCNAAGTGAAGCGGGCGGCGAANTAATTAAATACTAAAATAAATTATTTACTAAATATCAAAATATTAACCAATAAAGGAATATTATGTTTTTTTACAGAAAGGAAAATATTTNATGAAAAAATGAAATAAAAAAATTAAAAATAAATTACAAGAATTAATNATACGANCTTATNCAGTAACGGTAAATGATATTAATGNTGAAATTTGAGCAACAAATAAAAAAANTTAAGGAGTATATATAATGACAGAATATAAAAGTTTGTATATTAATAAAACTTGAAATGAAATAACAACTTCNTTTGANTGAGNTAATTGTCANCCTGTTAATTGTCGTATTTCACATCATAAAAATCATTATGATTTGCAATGTTTAGAATGANCCAAAATGTACTTAAATTTATTTAAAGACAAGTGAGATGTTATTGCTTCTTATATGCAANATTANAAAATTAACGATATTTTAGATTTAGCATCAGATGGATGAAAAA
>NZ_JXYY01000019.1:0-19297 GCF_016082235.1 Spiroplasma sp. hyd1 | reverse complement strand
TCCTACACAAAAACCTAAAGTTGAAAGAATGAATAGAGATATTAGAGAATATCTTCTTAAGGGAACTGATTTTAATCAAATTACTCAAAAAGAAATTAATAAAGTTATGAAAATTATTAATGAAAAACCACGACCGAGTTTAGGTTGATTGTCCTCCAAAGAGGCATTTTTACAAAATATTCAGTAATTAAATTATTAATTTTAGATTTTTAACAAAAATCATTTTTTGTGATGCTGAAATAACTATATAATTTAAAAAAAATATTTTTTTTAAAAAAATAGTTGCAATTTTTAATAAAAAATATATTATTGACTTAATAAGGGTTAAAAATCCTACTTGCATCTTTACTTTACATTTCAAAATAAAAAAATTACCTTGCTTTAAAAAAGTTTATGGTAATTTTTATTTTATTCGTTGTCATCATTAAAATTTTCGTCAAAATTAAGATGTTCATTTTTTTTGTTACGGCATTGATCACAAATTCCATGTCCTTCAATTTTAAAGTGAACTGGCTCTCAATTAATATTTTGCATCACTTCTTTTAAGTTATCTAACTTAATTTCTTGTAAAATTTTTGAATCCTTAATATGAACAACATTTTTACAGATATCACAAACCATATGGAATGATGGATTTTCAGCTAAATCATATCAAATTTGCTTACCATCAAACGAATTGGTAAAAACAACATGCTCACTAATTAAGAGGTCGATTGTGTTGTAAACTGACATTAGATTAACATTTTTAAATTCTTGTTCTAACAACTCAACAATTTCTGATAAAGTTAAGTGTTGTTTTTCTGTTAAAATTTTAATAACTGCCAATCTAATTTCGGTAATTCGATAATTTTTGTTTTTTAATAACTGCACAATGTTTTCATATGATAATGCCATCTTTGCCAGCTCCTTTATTTTTTAATTTCTTCAATAATTTTAACTAAATCTGCTACTGTTTTAATATCCATTAATTTATCATCTGGTATTTGTATTCCAATTTTTTTTTCAGCTTCAATTACTAAATCCATCAAATCTAATGAATCTAACCCTATTGATTTAAATTCTGTGTTTAAATCAACTTGTTTTGAAACACCATGTTCTTTTAAAACTTTTTTAACTTCATTTAACACGTCCATTTAAAATCTCTCACCTTCTCTTTTTGTCTGTATTATTATATCAAGTTTAACAATAAAATAATAGACTCTCTGTTAACCCCTTCTAAAGAGTTATTTTTCAAACTTGATATAATTGTTGCTCATTATAATAATGGTAAATTAAAATTAATTTCGAATAAGCAAGTTGTTCATTACTATAATAAAAACTAAGATAACTAGTAGGTGGTTGAAATAAAACCATTTGGGAAATTCACCGTTTTAAAAAATAATGATGAAATTGTTCATTATTGAAATAATATTCACCATAGACATAATTAATTTTTAATCGTAAGCGTTTAGAATCTAATATCTTATTAAAACTTGGTTCTAATATTGCTTCACCCTCTTTATTAAAAACTTGTAATTTAGGATTAGGTTTATTATTACTAATTAAAACATTTTTATAAATAAAAACAAAAATAACACTTAAAAAAATAACAATTGGTAATAAAAAACCAAGAATAATAATAGCTCTCCTAGTAAAAACTTTTTTCATTGTTAACGATCTTTTCGATCAATAAAAAATTAAATTCAAATTGAGCAAATAATTCTTGGTTAAATTCTTTATTATAATAGTTTGCTAATTTCTGGGTACAAATATAATATGTTATTGCTAAATTATCAAATCAATTAACTGCTGGAATAAAATTAGTGTTAACATTTGGACTAGTAATAATTGGTTTGAAAATAAGCTGTTGGGTAAAATTAATATTAAATCCTTTTAATTGCGTAATGAAAGTTACTTTTGTTTGTTGCAAAAACGGATGGACCAAAAATTTTTTAGCAGAAAAATTATCATTTACTGCAATTTCAATTTGATTTTTAGTTTGACTATAAATTGTATTATCACCAAAAAAATGTTCATATAATTTTTGCTCTGAATTATATTTTAAATAACCATTTGATGATTTAAAATTATATTTTGTTTCTTTACTAATTATTGTTGCTACTGTTGGAATCAACAAATAACGATTATTAAAGAATGTTCATAACTTTGTTATTTTTGTATAAAAATCAATTGGAAAATTTAATACATAATTAGAATAAAAAGAACTAAAACTACGTAAAGAAAATAATGAACTTATTTGTTCATCACGAGGTAAAATTGTAATAAATTCAAAGTAATGCTCAAAAACATTTTGTAAAGTTTGAAACTGTTTCTTTTTTTCATCATAATTTTTATACTGAATAACTCCTATTGTTTTGGCTGTCTGGTTATAAGTTAATTTTTTATTGTTAAAATTTAAATAAAGTTCCTGATAAGAATTTTTTGTTATTAAAACATCACTTCTTAGATTGGGAACACTAATAACAAGACTAACTTTATTAATTTTATCTTCATCAAGACATTGTCCTGGCACAATAACTTTTCCTCAATTTGAATATTCAACTTTAGTTCCAGAAATTTGCAAGACTGCTTGACTATACCCCGCTTGTAATTGGATGGTTATTTTACAATTTTTTTTATTATTAAAATTTCAATATATTTCTAACATTGAAAAACTATAATTGAATTGAAAAAAATGCTTTTGAAGAATATTAGCAATATTACTTGGTTGCTTACGATCAACTTGATAAGCTATTGTTGTTTGACCATTCTCAGTAAACCAAGGTTTAATATTACCAATATTTGGACGAATATAAAAAGCATAGGCTTGATTATTATCACCGTTATCAAAACTAAATAAAGGAATAGTTAAATCTAATGCTAAACTAATTTTATTGTTAGGAGCAAATTGAAATAAATTAAAGACTGCCAATGGTTGATTAAGAAAATTTTCACCAAACAAATTAAAAACCTCCTTAATTAGCATTTACCAAAAATTAAAGAGGTTTCCTTGAAATTAATAAGCACGCGCAAAATAAACTAAATTAGTTGCTGTTTGACCACAGTGAAAGCAAACTGTTTTTTGTGGTTTTACATCAAAAGGAATACAACGTGATGTTGTTTGTGTTTCCGCTTTAATAACATCTTCACATTCAATGCGTCCACAGAAAGGTACTAAAAATAAACCGTTTCCCTTTGCTAATGCTTTTAAATAATCATTATAAGTTGTAATTTTTTGTGTCCGTTGTTGGCGATTATCTAATGTTCTTTGATATAAGTTTGCTGCAATCTCAGATAATAACTTTGCAACAGTTTCTTTTACCGCCATTAATGGCACTGAAATTTTTTCAAAAGTATCACGACGAGCAATCATAACTTGGTTTTGTTCTAAATCACGAGGTCCTACCTCAATTCGCAATGGAATCCCTTTAATTTCAGTATTTGCAACACGAAAACCAAAACTTTTATCTGATTCGTCAATTTCACAACGATATTCTTGTAATTCAACTTGTAACTTTTGAACAACTTGTAATTGTTGCTGTTCATTGCTAATTGGCAAAATCATAATTTGTGTTGGGGCAATGGCTGGTGGCAAAACAAGACCATTATCATCACTATGTGTCATAATGATTCCCCCTATTAAACGGGTCGAAACCCCCCATGATGTTGAATAAGCATTTTCTAATTCATTTTGTTGATTTGCAAATTTAATATCAAAAGCTTTTGAAAAATTTTGACCAAAATAATGACTAGTTCCACATTGTAGGGCTTGGCCATCATACATTAATGATTCAATTGTATATGTCTCTTCTGCCCCAGCAAATTTTTCGCGCGCTGTTTTTTGTCCTTTAATAACTGGTAATAATAATTTTTTCTGTGCAAATTCAGCATAAATATCTAAAATTTTTAAAGTAAAATCCCGTGCTTCTTGGCTTGTTGCATGAATTGTATGTCCTTCTTGTCATAAAAATTCACTAGTTCGTAAAAAAGGGCGGGTTGTTTTTTCTCACCGTAGAACATTTACTCATTGGTTATATAACAAAGGCAAATCACGATAACCCTGAATTTCTTTACTAAAGAAAGTTCCAAATAAAACTTCTGATGTTGGTCGAATATAAAGTTCTTCATCTAAAACTTTATCACCAACCTTTGTAACAGTTGCAATTTCAGGTGAAAAACCTTCGATGTGGTCTTTTTCTTTATTAAAAAGAGTTTTCGGAATTAACAACGGAAAATAAACGTTTTTGACACCAACTCGCTTAAATTCTACATCTAAAAATTTTTGGATATTTTCTCAAATGGCATAACCATACGGTTTAAAAATCATTGTTCCTTTAACAGTCCCATAACTAATTAAATCAGCATTTAAAACAATATCGGTATATCACTGGGCAAAATCAACTTCTCGTGGTGTAATTTTCTCTAACTTTTTCTTCATGATTTACTTCTTTCTATTTTCTGTTAAAAGATCAGAAATATTCCCTTTTTCACCTTGGAAAATTTTAAGGTTTAAACGATTGCTTTCAACATAAGTTTGAATTCGATTTAAATACTGATTATTTTTCATTAAAATTCAACGAATAGCTTCCGGGTTAACATCTTCAAAAATTCTTATTCGCCGAGTAACATCATCATATTCCCAATCTTTCTTTGTTAAAGCAAAGAGTTTTTTAATGTCAATTGCAATAACAGCAATTTGAGATGGATCAACTTTTTGTTCTGCCACTCAACTTCAAAAATAATGACGTGTAGAGTTATCTAATTCAAATTCTAGATGATCAGGTTTTTCTAAATAAGTCCAAACAATGTACTCACTTTCTTTTGCTAAATGAATATTTTGAACTGGTTGTAAACCAAATTCTAATTGCCGCAAAACATTACTAGTATCAGTATAAAATAATAACGATTTAATGCGTTGTCGATTTAGTTCTTTAATGATTTTATGTGTTTTACGTCGTTTAAAACTAAAACCAGTTTTAATCTTACCTTCGTTCTCATCATCTTCAAATAGACTGGTTTCTAAATTATCTGGTTCTGATAATTCTTCTTGTAATAAATTTCGTTTTTTTGATTTTTTATCTTCTGGTGCGGTATCTTGCTCGTCTTTCTTTTTTAACTTATTAAATAACATCGTTAATCCTCCTCAAATAATAATTATACAAAAAAATTATACTTGATTTTTCCACAACTTATAAGATTGGTGCAACTAATTTTAAACATGTTAGTAATAACCGATAACTTAATGGCTTATATTTAATTGGTCATTCATATCATAAAATAGCATGCTTATAATCTCATTCTCAGCGTGGTATAAAACTTGTTACAACTGCTGGGTCATAAATAACCGCTGTTGTTTGGTGATCAGAAAAGAAACTACGATAATCTAAATTACATGTTCCAATCACAGCAACTTCATCATCAAAAATGGCAATTTTATTATGATTAAACATATTATTCATTTCATAAATTTTAACACCACTTGCAATTAAATCTTTACAATAACTTTTGGTTAAGTCTAACACAAAGATTTTATCTGTTAAACCAGGAATTGTTAAACGAACATCTACTCCAGCACGAGCTGCTAAAATTAAAGCTTGAATAACTTCATTCGGGGGAATAAAATACGGTGTTGATAATCAAATTCTTTTCCGTGCTTTATTAATTAACTCAATATATAAATCTTCGGTAATTGAATGATCAACACTAGGACTATGATTAACAATTTGTAAATGTGATTTTCCACTAATATTATATTTTTTCATCGCCAAAACACTTGGTTCTAATTCAGTAATTTTTTCATGGCGTTTTGTGGCAAAATACCAATCATCTGCAAAAATAACTTCTAAACCACGAACAGCTTCGCCTTCAATGCGGACTTGTGTGTCATGAAAGATTCCAAATTTTCATGATTGATCAGCATATAAATCAGCTAAATTAATTCCTCCTGTATAGCCAATTAAACCATCAATAATAACATCTTTTCGATGATTACGATAATTTGCATTCCCACTAATAAAGGGTGTAATAATTGGTAAATACTTATGAATTCGAACCCCTGCTTTCATTAATTTTTTAATGCTTTTTTTACTAATTTTAAAATAACTACCAACATGATCATAAATCATATAAACACGGACTCCCGCCGTAATGCGTTCTTTTAAAACCGCTAAAAATGATTCAAATAGTTCACCATCAGCAACAATAAAATAAGTTAACAAAATATATTCTTGAGCTTGTTGCAAATCCGTTAGCAACGATTTGAAAACGCGGGTTCCATTTGTTAAAATTTCAATTTTATTATTTTGATATATTGCTTTATTAGCATTATGCATTAATAATTCAACAACATTACCAAATTTTTGGTTCGGACTAGTATATTCAGTTAAACACTTTTTATTTTTTTTAATATAAGTATCATATTCTAATTTATTTAAATGATTATATAATAATGATTTTTTATTTGAATAGTGATATTTTCGACCAAAAAAAACATAAGAACACAAGCCAATAAAAGGAACAAAATTAATAAAAATAATTCAAGAAAATTTAACTTCATAACGTCGCTTTGAAAAGAAGAAAAAGAATGAAAAAATTAAATCAATAATAACAATTGCTAAAAAAATATATAAAAACTTGAAATTAAAAATAACAACTACCACAATTAAACCCATAATTGCCATTCCAAATAAAAAAATCATTGATAAAATAATTTTTAATCAATTTTTCATTATGTTTCCCCTTTATTGCACAATCTTAATACGCATATTATACCAATAATTTAAAAAGAGTTATAGATATTATAACTCTTTTTTGTTTCTTTTTAGTTTAAAATCAATAATTAATGGCGGAACAGGAGAGACTCGAACTCTCGCGCCAGTTACCCGACCTAACACCTTAGCAGGGTGCCCTCTTCACCAACTTGAGTACTGTTCCAAATCGATATCTTATATATTATACAAAAGATATCATTTTAAACAAGTGAAAATAGTTATTTTTTAAAAAACTAACCAATTAAAATATTTTCTTCAACATAACTATACTCTTTTTCGCCAGTTCCACGAATTGAAACTAATAATGTTGATGAAACTCCCAATTGTCCAATAAACATTAATAAAATTAAAACTAACATACTTAAAACCCCTAAATTATATAACTCCAGAAAACTTAAGGTACTTAATCCCGTTGTCCCAAACGCACTACAAATTGTAAAAAAGGCATTTAAAACATCAATATTAGGATTTTCAGCACTAATACAAATAATAGCTCCCATAATTAGCGCTCCGGAAATTGTTGTTACAACTAATGCTCGTTTGACGGTTTCATTTGGAATTTTCCGTTTAAAAACATTGACACTATTATTATTTCGAACAATAGATCAAATTGTAATAATAATAATGGCCAAAGTTGTTGTTCGAATTCCTCCCGCCGTTGATGATGGCGCTGACCCAATAAACATCATAACTGACATCACAATTCGTGACCCCGGCAGGAATTTACTCATATCAACTGTTGAATAACCAGCATTTCTAGTTGACATTGTATTAAAGAAAATGTTCATAAACCCATTTCAATTGGACGTTGAATTTCGTAAAATGCTTTCAATATATGGTCCATTTGGACTCGCTATTGCATTAAGATTAGTAAATTCAATTAATCAAACACTAAAAACGCCCGCAATTGATAATCCAACATAAGTAATTAAATTAATTTTTGTAAATAAAGTAAATTTAGCATGTTCTTTGCGTCGCCAAGCTACAAACTTACGTTTTAAATCATAAAAAGTTGGAAAACCTAAGCCCCCAATAACAAACTGAAACATAAAGACAAATTGCATAAAATAATTGCTATTGTAAGGCATTAATGATGAATTTCCAATAATATCAAATCCCGCATTATTAATAGAAGATATTGAGTGAAAAATCCCACTTCATAAACTTCGTCAAAAATTATGGTAGGTTACATTATCAATCATATCTTTTCCTTCAATTGATGCTGATGAAAAATAAAAGTTACAAAATAATAAAATGGCTCCAAAGCATTCTAAAATAATTAAAAAAATAAAACTATTTTTAATTAAATCAACAGTGTGACCAAAATTACTACTTCCACGTTCTCCTTGCACCAACATTTTGTCTTTAATTGAAATGCGGCGTCCTAATCACACAAAAATCATAATTTTAAAAGTTACAATCCCAAAACCACCAGTTTGGATTAGGATTAAAATTATTAACTGCCCCAAAAAACTATAATCAGCCGCCGGATTACTAATCGTAATTCCGGTATCAGAAAAAGCACTTGAAGCAGTAAATAATCCTACTAAATAATTTCATGAAAAATTATAGGTTCCTAAAACTTTTCCATATCCATCACTAACCACCCGATTAACATTATTAACAAAACCTGGAATTGATAACAACAATCCCCCTAAAAAAACAATTAAAATATAAACTAAAAATAATTTTCCCGCTATCTTTGAGAAAGGTAACCAATGGCGACGACGTGTTAATGGTGCTCCTGGCCCATTATTACGTTGCCGCTTACTATCGTTTTTTCTTTTAAAATATAACTGAGAAAACACCCTTTACGCCCCTCTTTCATTAATATTATATACTACAAGTACTAATTATTGCTAATAATAAAAAAAATAGTATAATTAAAATTGCAATAAGGGAGAAGCATTCAATGGCACGAAGAAAAAGTTTTGCAATTATTGGACTAAATAACTTTGGTCGTTCAATTATTGAAACATTAATTGTAAGAAAACAACATATTATGGTTTTTGATGTTGATCAAGCCAAAGTTAATAATATGATTGCTAGTTATGACCAAGTTGATGGTGTTGCATTAGATTCAACGGTTAAAGCAAATTTAATTGAGCAAGGATTAGACCAATACGATACAATAATAGTTACGATGGCAAGTAATATTGAAGCTAGTGTTTTAACAATCATTGGTTTACAAGATATTGGTATTACAAATATCATTGCAAAATCAAAAGATATTCGTCATACACGAATTTTAAAAGCACTAGGAATTACTAATATTGTCCAACCTGATACTATGGCTGGAAGCATTACTGCAACTAAAGCAATGTTTGATATTGAAATTGAGATCCAAACAGTTGATGAAAACTATGCATCATTAACAATCCAAGTAACTGACCCAAGTATTGAAGGGCAATCACTATCTGACTTACGTTTTATTAATAATAAAGATTACAATATTGTTTATGTTAAACGCAAAGGACGAGTTATTTTACCAGGGGATGTTGATTCAATCAAGTTAGACGATGAATTATTATTTATTGCTAAAATTAGTGCAATTAATGATTTAACCATTAAACTGCAAAAAATTGATCATGAATATGAAAAAGATGGTAAATAACCATCTTTTTTTATTTTGTTTGTTTTGCTGTAATTAAGGCGAGAACTACTTGTTGCCCAATTTCTGGGGCAACTTGCCCTTTTGTTAACTTCATTAATTCTCCCATAAAGAACTTAACAACACGTTCTGGCCGTTGGTCATACTGTTCTAACATGGCTAAATTACTGTCAAAAACTGGTTCAATAATTGCTTTGATTTCAGCTGGATCACTAACTTGTTTTAATCCTAAATCAACAACAATTTTTGCTGGGGGATAATCCTCTGTTAAAATTCGTTGTAAAACTATTTTTGCTTGTTTAGTAGAAATTACGTTCTTAGTAATTAATTCAATCATTGCTACTAAATTTTGCGGTGTTAATGCTGTTTCACCTAATGTTACATTTTTTTGATTTAAATAAGCGGTAACATCACCAATCAAATAATGAACAATTGTTTCATATTGTGATGATAACTTAATTGCTGCTTCAAAAAAAGTCATTAAATCATAATCTTGTAAGATAATATCAACATCAACCGCTTTTAAATTTAATTTCGTTAAATAACGCTGACGAATTGCTGCTGGTAGTTCTGGCATCTTATCTAAGACCGTTTTAATTCAAGTTGGTGATAATTGAATTGGAAAAATATTTGGCTCTGAAAAATACTTATAATCAGTCGCGTCTGTTTTTTTCCGCATTAAAACAGTTGTTTTAGTTTTTTCATCAAAACGGCGGGTTTCTTGTTCAACTGTTTGACCCATTAATAAAATTTCAGTTTGTCGTTTAATTTCATATTCAATTGCTTTTTCAACATTAGAAATTGAATTTAAATTTTTTAACTCCACTTTATTTCCAAAGGTTGAAATACCAACCGGGCGTAATGAAATATTAACATCACAACGAAGCGAACCTTCGTTCATTTTGGCATCACTAACTTGGGTATAAACTAAAATTTCTCGTAGCGCTTCTAAATACTTTCGAACTTGAAATGCTGATCGTAACATTGGGTGGGTAACAATCTCAATTAAACCAATTCCAGCACGATTATAGTCTAATAAGGTCCCAAAATCCTCATGTAATTGCTTTGCCGTATCTTCTTCAATGTGTAAACGTTCAATCGCAATTTCCAATGGTTTACCATTTTCATCAATAATTGTTAAATGCCCATTGCGTCCAATTGGATAATATTGTTGAGTAATTTGAAATCCTTTTGCTAAATCAGGATAATAATAGTTTTTTCGATCAAATTGAATAATTGGATCAATCGTTAGATTAAGTGCTTGACAAGCAAGCAATGCTAATTCAACTCCTTTTTTATTAACCACTGGCATTACCCCAGGATAACCAGCATCCATTACGTTAACCATACTATTGGGTTTAGCACCATAAGTAACAAGTCCTAGTGAAAACATTTTTGTTTTTGTTTTTAATTCCACATGATTTTCAATTCCAATTATTACTTCAAAATTAACCATTGTTTTTTCCTCCCTCTGGAGCAACTCTATTCTTAATGCCAATTATTTCTTCAATTAGTAAACTAGCATTAAAGACCTTTTGGTCTGCAAAAGGAGCTGCATTAACATTAATCCCAATTGGCATATTATCAACAAAAGCAAGCGGTAATGTTAAAGAAGGATTTCCCATCAAATTACCTAAAACCAATAAATCATCAACATAATTTTCTAATTCTGCTTCGGTTAAAATTTGATCTTTAATATCACTAATTTTTGGAGCAACAGTTGATGCTGTTGGTAATAATAAAATATCATAGTCCTTAAAAACCGTCGTTAAAGCATCAACAATTAACTGGCGAACTCGTTTTGCTTTTAAGAATAACAGCGTTTGGTTTTCTTTTGATAAAGCATACGAACCAATGACATAACGACGCTTCACAACATGACCAAATCCTGCTGTTCGTGAATTCATCATTACTGCTTCGTAACTATCTCCATCAACTCGTGTTCCAAAGTTGATTCCATCCAGCATGGAATGACTGCTTACTGCTTCAGCAAAAGAAATTACCATATAAACTGGTAACAATGCCTTTAGCAAGTCTTCGGGAAAATCAATTGCAGTAACCTTAATTCCTCCTTGCGCTGTTAATTGCGTATATAAACTATCAAAATGTGTTTTGATTTCAGCAGGTAAAGCTGAATGAGCATTTTTTAAATAAGCAAATTTTTGGTTTTTAACTACTGATGATAAATTTTTAAAATAATTTTGTTCCTTACTTTTTAATGAAGTAGCATCTTGGTGATCTTCTTGTGCTAAATAATCAAAAACAATGGCACTATCTTCCACCGTACGAGTAAAATAACCCACGGTATCTAACGATGGCGCATAAGGAAAAACACCATACCGCGAAATTAAACCATAAGTTGGTTTAAAACCAATAATTCCACAGTAACCTGCTGGTTTACGAACCGAATCACCAGTATCTGTTCCTAAAGCAAAAGGTACCACGCCAGCAGCAACTAATGCTGCTGAACCTGATGATGACCCCCCTGTAATGCGGGTTAAATCTCATGGATTTAAAACATCACCAGTTAAAGCATATAATCCATGCCCCCCCATTCCAAGTTCATCTAAAGCACTTTTCCCTAACAAAATACTATTATTTTGTTTTAAAATATTAGTTACTGTTGATTCATAAGTGGGTACAAAATTTTCTAAAATTTTTGAACTTGCTGTTGTTTTAACCCCTTTTGTTGCAAAATTATCTTTTGCAAAATATGGTAAAGCAAATAAATAATTATTTGTTGATACGGGGACTTGATCTAGTTCTAACGCTAAAGCTGTTGCTGCTGTTGTTAATTCAGTTACGGTTGCATTTAAAACTTGATGCTTCGCTAAATTAGCAAAAGCTTCCTTAACAATTTGTGATGGCGTAATTTTTTTAGTTATCAAAAGTTGATGTAATTCTTTAATTGAATAATATGTCATACTATTTAACCACCTTATTAATTACGATATAATCATCCATTGTTTTTGGAGCTGCTGCTAAAATTTCTGCCTGAGAAGAAACAACGGCTGCATCGTCTTCACGTAAATAATCAACCGTTAATTCAAACGGAAAATGCATTGAATGAACATTCGTTGTATTAATTTTTTGCACTAAATCCATTTGTTGTAAAATAACATCAAACTCTTTACTCAAATTTGTTAACTCTTCATCTTTTAAATCCAACATAATATTATTTGCTAATAAATGTAAGTCCTCTTTTGTAATTCTTGCCATATTATTCCTCCTTTATTAATAAATTATTAAATTCTTCCTCATTAATAATTTTAACATTTAATTTTTGTGCTTTTACTAATTTACTACCTGCATCACTACCAGCTAACAAATAAGTTGTTTTAGCACTAACACTATCTGAAGTTTGACCACCATAACTTTCAATTAACTCTTTAAAATATTCTCGTGGTTTTGATAAAATACCAGTAATAACAAAACGATAATTTTCAAATTTTTGTGACAATGTTTGATTAGTAACAAGATATGTCATATTAATCCCTTGTTGCTGTAACAAAGCAATTTCTTGTTGATTTGCTACAATAGCAAAATAATCAACAACACTAGCTGCAACAATTGGGCCAACATCATTAATAACTGATAATTGTTCAATATTCATTGCAGCTAATTCTGCTATTGTTTTAAATTGTCGCGCTAATAATTTTGCTGTTTTTTGGCCAACATGACGAATTCCTAATCCAAATAATAATCGTTCTAATGAATTTTGTTTTGAATTATTAATTGAAGTAATCATATTTTCAAAAGATTTTTCCCCAAAGTTTTCTAATTGAATAATTTCCGCACGATATTGTGATAATTGATATAAATCACTAAAACTCTTTAAATATCCTATTTTATATAATCGTTCAATATTTTTTTCACTAACCCCTTCAATATTCATTGCGTTACGAGAACAATAATGTTCTAATCCCCGCGTGATTTTCTTTGGGCAAACTGAGTTAATACAATATTGATCGACTTCCCCCGTTACTCGTTCTAATAAAGACTGACACTCGGGGCAATGCGTTGCTTCTTGTCATTTTTTCGCTTTTTGCTGACGACGCTCAACAACATAATTAATAACCTCGGGAATGATATCACCCGCTTTTTTAACTTGGACATCATCGCCAATTCGAATATCACGTTCAGTAATAAAATCAGCATTATGTAAGGTTGCTGCACGAACAATTGTCCCCGCAATACGAACTGGTTCTAACACAGCATTATAAGTAATCCGCCCTGTTCGCCCAACAGATGGAAAAATATTAAGTAATTTTGTAACCACTACTTCTGCTGGAAATTTATAAGCAATCGCTCATTTTGGGTTTTTTGCAGTATAACCAATTCGATTATATAGACTTAAATTATTTACTTTAATGACAATTCCATCAATTTCATATCCTAACTGATGACGTTTTGGTTCATATTCTTGGATATATGCTCAAACAGCAGCAATATTTGAACAATAACGATATTCTGGATTTGTTTTAAATTTTAATTGTTCTAAACGTTGCAATGAATCATATTGAGTTTGAATTTCATCGCCTAGGGCATTAACATAATAATATAAAAAAGCATTTAAATTTCGTTTTGCCACAATTGTTGAATCCAATTGACGTAATGTTCCAGCAGCAGCATTACGAGGATTAGCAAATTCTGGTTCACCAAGTTTAATTCGTTCATCGTTAATTTTGTTAAATTCTTCCAATGACAAATAAACTTCCCCCCGAACAGTTAAATTTGGGTGATCAATTCGTAGTGGTACTGATTTTATTTTTTTAATATTAACAGTAACATCTTCACCAATCACACCATCACCTCGTGTAGCGCCCATTATTAATAAATGATTTTCATAAACCAGTGAAATTGATAATCCATCAATTTTTAACTCACACGTATATTCAACTTCTGATAACCCCGTCAACTCTTTAATTTGTTCATCAAAATGAATTAAATCATCATAATTAAAAGCATTTGCCAAACTTAACATTGGTGTATTATGGACATATTTATTAAATTTTTTACTAATTTGACCCGAAACCCGTTGGGTTGGTGAATCAATTGTAATCAATTCACTATATTGTTGTTCAATTGCGATTAATTCTTGCATTGCCCGATCATATTCTTGGTCACTAACACTCGGGGCATCATTAACATAGTACTCATAATTTCATTTATCCAACTGTTCTCTTAGCACTAAACTTCGTTTTTTTGCTGCTTCAAAATTCATAATTTCCTCCTTATTTCATTGCTCTTAATTTCTGCTTATTGTGGGGTGGCATAGTTGGCTTTTTCAAATGTCACTTTTTAAAGGGCTTAATACGTAGGGCATAAACACTAATATTTAAGGCAACTAATAATGCAACAATGAAGACCGTAGCATTGTTTAATAACGCTTGTTCATTAAAAATTAAAATTAGAAAACGTCCCACTAATGGATTGAAAAACGTTACTGTTAAAAGAGATAACATATTAATTGGTGTTTTTGCCGCAAAATTTGGGATTTGTTCAAAAAACAATAATCAAATTAGCGCTAACCCCAAGAAAACAAAGGAAATGATTAAGAAAACAATATTCGTTCATGGTTGAAAGCGCATAAGTTCTAACTGAACATATAATGCCGAAGCAATATTTTCTAACGTTCAAAAGTTCAAATTATTTTCCCCCGTTGCTAAAACAACAACTGAAATTAAAGTGAAAATAAACGGCACCACAAACAATAATTTCTTGCGACCAACATACATCATCAACTCAATATCATGAACACGAGAATAATTTCGATATAATAAGATTGATAAAATTAACATTAATAAAAATAACCCTAAGAAAATAAAAATTAATAAGAAGTTTTTGATTTGAGCATTATAAAAAATAAAACATAATGTTGGAAATAAAGTGAACTTAACCATATCTTTTAAGAAATTAGTTTGATATTTTAGCATCGTAATCCATGTTGAAACATAAATAATAAATAACATAATATAGGACGCATCTCATTCAAAAGTAATATAACTTGAAAAAATAATTCCAATAATTCATGGCATATTACGACTACGATATTCTTCATTAGTATAAATTGTCATTAAGATAAATGTTACAAAGAACAGACTTGTTAACATATTTTGCGGATGTCATGAATCATAACCAAAATAATAAATTAATAATTTTGATGCTGATAAAACTAGCAAAGATAATAATCCAATTAAGAAACGATTACTTTTTTTATTAGCAAAGTTACTTAATAATGTTACAAAAATCGAAGCAAATAACATTGCATCTAAAATATTTAATAAATTTCAAATAATTTCACTTGGATCAATTCCTGTCATTACAAATCACACTGAAACATTAGTAAATCACGAAAGTGAAGCTAAAGCACGAGCATTTCCAACAATAACATCCGGATTTAATTTAAAAATAATATTATTATCAACAGAATCATACTGATAAAAACTTAAAATATACGTATTAGTAATGTTTAATTCCGACGGTGAAATAAAATAATTTTTTAAATAATATAAAACCATAAAGACTCCAAATGCCACAAAGAAAATGGCATGATTTCAATCTCATAAATTAATGTTAAACCAATAACGAATAAATAATAATAAAAATAATGAATATAAAATATTAATGGATAATAACGAATAAACTAAAATGATATAGCGTAAATCAGTAATTAATTCTAACGGAATCAATAAAAAAGAAATTACAGCAAAATAAAAGAAAAAACCCATAATCATCCCAAAATAAATGTTCTTAGTTCGAATCTTTAAAACTTCTGCTAAAATTGCTCCTGTGGAAGAAAAAACTCAATAATAATATAGAAAAAAGGCAATCGCAATTAAAACTATTTTTGTCATTTCATCTTCTCCTCTTCTTAACAATTATAGCAAAAACGCGGCAAAATATTAGGGATCTTCCAAAAATAAAAGTGATTTTTAATTATAAAATCACTTATTATTTAGCTTATTTCCTATTTGATAATAGCAATAACTTCCCCTTGTTTTACTTTTCCTTCTTTAACAATGGTAATTGTTCTACCACTCATTGTTTCTGGTGTAAACACAATTGGTGTATCTAAACTTGGTACTTTCTCTGCTTTTAAAACAGCTAAATCAACTTCACATAACAAGTCGCCTTGTTTTACATTATCATCTTGTTTCACTTTAATATCAAATCCTTTACCATCTAATGAAACAGTATCCATTCCGATGTGTAATAACATTTCAACACCAATATTACTTTTAATTCCATAAGCATGCCCTGTTGGAAAAACAGTAATTAATTTTCCCGCCACTGGGGCAACAAAGTTTCCTGCACTTGGTTTAATTGCTAAACCATCACCTAACATTTTTTGTGAAAATACTTCATCCTCAACTTTATCTAAGGCAATAATCTCACCATCCACTGGGGCAATAATTTCAAGTTCTTTTGATTTTTTACTAAACAATCCCATCATTTCTTCTCCTTATTCTTTTAATCAGACACTGCTGTTATATATAATTAGTATACTATAAATTAATTAAATTTACTTGCTATTTTTAAAACAAGGGAAAATCAGCTAGTTGATTAACTAAAACTAAGATTAAACNAATTAAACAAAAAACACAACATAAAAAAAGAATTAAATATTTATTTTTTCGAAAAGCAGCCCGAATTGTTAATTTTTGTTTGGTTGTAAAGTCATCATTATGTGAATTTTGACGAGCTTTCCGTGACTNTCNTCACCATCAACCACCACTTGCAATTGATAACAATGTAAACAATACAACCAAAACAATTAAGACTGATACTGGAATATTACTTGCTTGCGCATTTAAATAAAACATTAAAATCACCTATTTAATAAAAAANTAACACTAATAGTGTTATTTTATCAAAAATTTAAACATTTAAAGCACTTTTTGTTGTTTTTTGTACTAAAGCTAATACTTCTTCAGCGGTTTGACAAGTTAGAGCTTTTGNCACTAATTGTTCCATCGCTGGAACTTCTAATTTGCTAATAACTNGACGGGCATTTAAAATACTTGTTGCTGACATTGAAAAGTAATCTAACTTCATTCCCATTAAAAGGGGAATTGCTTGTTCTTCTCCCGCCATCTCACCACACATTCCAACTCATTTGCCTTCTTTATGAGCTCCATCAATAATTGTTTTNATTAAACGTAAAATTGATGGATTATATGGTTGATATAAATAAGCAACAAATTGACTCATCCGATCAGCTGCCATTGTGTATTNAATTAAATCGTTTGTTCCGATTGAAAAGAAATCAGCATGTTTTGCAAACTGGTCCGCCAACATAGCTGCTGATGGAATTTCCATCATCATTNCAATTTCAATATTATCCNCAACTTGATGTCCGGCTTTAATTAGATTTGCTTTTTCTTCTAATGTAATTTCTTTTGCTGCTTTAAATTCATCAATTGTAGCAATCATTGGGAACATAATACCAAGTTTCCCGTGGACACTCGCGCGTAATAAAGCTCGTAATTGTGTTCGAAACACATCCGTTTTATCTAAACATAATCGAATCGCACGATAACCTAAAAATGGATTCATTTCTTCTGGGAATTTAAAATATGATAGTTTTTTATCTCCCCCAATATCCAACGNACGAATAATTACTNGTCGGTTTTGCATTCCTTCTAACACGCCTTTATATGCTTTATATTGTTCATCTTCCGTTGGAAAATGATCATTATCCATATATAAGAACTCACTTCTAAAGAGTCCAATTCCTTGGCCACCATTATCTAACACCCCTTGAACATCTTTTGGGGCCCCAATGTTACCTTCTAAAACAAATTTTTGGTATCCATCTTTTGATACGGTGGGNTTATCTTTAAATGCTAATAATTCTTGTTGCAATTGGAAAAACTTTGTTCGTTCTGCGGTTCAAGTTTTAATCTCGTCAGCTGATGGGGCTAAAATAACCTCCCCAGTTGTTCCATTAATCATCATCGCTTCATTATGTTTTGCCTGTTTTGTAACATCTTTTAGGCCTAACANTGCCGGAATTTCTAAACTACGAGCCATAATAGCANCATGNCTAGTTCTTCCCCCCNATATCACAACTAAATCCTTTTGCAAATTTAGGGTCCAATTGCGCTGTTTGTGATGGTGTTAAATCTTCTGCGACAATAATAACTTCTTCATTAATTGTTGCTAAATCTAACACCGGCACATTTAAAATATATTTAATTAACCGATCAGTTACATCTTTGATATCCGCTGCTCTTTCCTTAAAGTATGGATCCTCCATTCCAGCAAATATTGTAATAAATTTCTGTGCAACAGTATGAATTGCATACGCCGCATTGTTTTTATCATTATTAATCATTTTTTTNGCTTCATCAATCATCGCTGGATCCTGTAAAATCTGACTATGGGCTTCGAAGATNGCCGCTTTCTCAGCTCCCAATTTTTCTAAGGCAATTTCTTGTAATTTTTCAATATCAGCATTTGNCTTCTTCATTGCTGTTTCTAAACTCTTAATTTNACTAGCTGAATCANAAACCGTATTATTTGAAATCTCATATTTTNGTTCTTCTAATTTAAAAACTTTTGCAATTGCAATTCCATTACTCGCACCTATTCCGTGCAGTTTTTTTGACATAATAAAAATTCCTCACTTCTCTTTCTACTAAAACTATTTTTATTATATACTGAAAATTGGAAAATTACTGTAATTTAAGCATAGTTTTCATCCTCAAATTATTATTTTTATTACAATTTGNAAAGTTCATCAAAAATTATTTAAAAATTAAAATGATACCCCAACTCACGAATCTTATAAACTAAATTATTAGATGTGTGGCACTCCCACATTTCCTGTTTTCTATTCTNTTGTAAATATATTCAGCAAGAGTTATAATGATATGGATTATTTAATATAGTTTTTTTATTTTTGTATTAATCAAAGTACATTTTTAAATTA
>NZ_JXYY01000135.1:0-721 GCF_016082235.1 Spiroplasma sp. hyd1 | reverse complement strand
GTTTTTTTATTTTTATTCTTCTTCAATTATAAAATAACTACCTATTGTGTTTGTCACAATCTTTCAACCGTGATTAGGGTTATTGGTAAAATGAGTATTAATTTCTTGAAAATGACTGTAAATAATATTAATTAAAGTATTAGTATCTTCATCAGTGATTGATCCGCCCCAACCACTATGATCTTCTTTATGAAAACTAGTGATTGTTGCTTTAATTTGTTCATTAAATTCTTGATAATTATTTTCATTTTCTTGATAAATTTGTTTAATTTTATCTCATGTATTGCCATTAATATCTAATTTTAATTGATCATGAGCTAAAAATTGATAGTATTTTTCAACTTCATTATATTGATTATGTGATTCATGTTTAACTGCTTCTGGACTATCATTGTTGTTATGATTTAATCATCAAATTACTGCTGTGCCGGCAATTACTAATCCTCCAATTACTAATGATAAACCTAAAGTTTCTGGCGCTAAAGCTGCAGCAGCACCAGCTTCTGATCCAATAACCGCTCCTTCTGAAGCAACAACTGCGGTTCCTTCTGCAACTGATAAAGTTTCAGCTGCTGTTAAACCTCCTTCTGATAATAGCGGCGCCATTTCAATAACTTCTCCTGTTGCTTCTGCTCCAATAGTGGTGCTTGTTGAACCACCAACAGTTATTTTTGTTCCAACGCCACTAATTCCGGCTCCAATTGCTGATGTACCAATTGCT
>NZ_JXYY01000134.1:569-732 GCF_016082235.1 Spiroplasma sp. hyd1 | reverse complement strand
ATTAATTAAAATTATATTTTTCTATTANTATCTTTTTTACAAATATTTGCAATTTTTTAACAAGTAATGCAAGAAGTCTATTGTTGTACTTTTTCATCACTTCAATTTGTTAAATTATTATTNTTATTTGNTTTTACTTTTTTAGGTTCATTTNNNNATANTG
>NZ_JXYY01000134.1:0-108 GCF_016082235.1 Spiroplasma sp. hyd1 | reverse complement strand
TAATAAACAATGTTATATTTAATGTTTATATATTGNTNANTTATTGATAAAAACANTGATTATTAACAATGTTATACATAATGCTAATATATTGNTTATTTAATGTTT
>NZ_JXYY01000130.1:0-789 GCF_016082235.1 Spiroplasma sp. hyd1 | reverse complement strand
AAAAAATTAAGATTAGATGATAAAGGTAATCCAATTTTAAATGATAAAAAAGAATTTGAAATTGAAGAAGTTGATTTAGACTCTTTAATGGCAGATGAAATAAAAAAACAAGTTAATGAACAAGGTGAAAAATTAGCAGAAGAAAAAGCTAAAGAAATACTCACTAAACAATTAGAAGATCAAACTACTAAAACGAAAACTGAAAAAGAAGATCGTCTTGCAGTTCTTGAAAAACAATTTGCAGAAATTCAACAAGGAATTAAAAGAAATCAAGGTGTAGGAGTTACTCAAGAAAATAAACAGTCTGATAACTTAAATGTTAATAATAATCAAGAATCAAATTCTTCAATGGGAATTGATTTACAATCATTCAAAATAGTGGGAGGTAGTGAATAATGGCAATTACATTAAATAATATTCAAACTTATTTTAAGGATAATTTTAAATTAAGTAATTTATATGGAAGATCTAAATATGCTGTTTTATTCCCTAATGAGTTGCAACAAGATGGTGGGGGATGAAAAGCCGAAGTTTACTTACCAATTATGAATGAATCAATAACACAAAAAGATTGAGATCCTAATTTAGGTTTTACGGAAACTTATGTTACAGAAGACTTTAAAAAAGTACAATTAGATCAAAATTTTACTGTTTATAATCGAATTGCTAATCAAGATAAATTGGCATCAAATTGACCAGCTAATAAATTAACAATTACTGATTCACAAAAAGCTAAAATTTTAGATAAATATATTAGACTTTTTGCGATACCCTTTTTTATTAAAATAT
>NZ_JXYY01000128.1:0-830 GCF_016082235.1 Spiroplasma sp. hyd1 | reverse complement strand
CTCAGCAGCCCTTGGAGCCGGAATTAGTGGNGTTGGAACAAAAATAACTGTTGGTGGTTCAACAAGCACTACTATTGGNGCAGAAGCAACAGGAGAAGCTATTGAAATGACNCCANTNTTATCAGAAGGAGGNTTAACAGCAGCTGAAACTTTATCAGTTGCAGAAGGAACCGCAGTTGTTGCTTCAGAAGGAGCAGTTATTGGTACTGAAGCTGGTGCTGCAGCGGCTTTAGCTCCTGAAACTTTAGGTTTATCATTAGTAATTGGAGGATTAGTAATTGCCGGCACAACACTAATTTGATGATTAAATCATGATAATGCACAAGCAGTTAAACATGAATCACATAATCAATATAATGAAATTGAAAAATACTATCAATTTTTAGCTCATGATCAATTAAAATTAGATATTGATAGTAATACTTGAGATAAAATTAAACAAATTTATCAAGCAANCAAAGATAACTACGAAGGATTTAAAGAACAAATTAAAGCAACAATCACTAGTTTTCATAAAGAAGATCATAGTGGTTGAGGTGGATCAATCACTNATGAAGATACTAANACTTTAATTAATATTATTTATAATCATTTTCAAGAAATTAATAATCACTTTATTAATAATTCTAATCACGGTTGAAAAATTGTGACAAACACGATAGGTAGTTATTTTATAATTGAAAAAGAATAAAAATAAAAAAACAACAAAATTGACATTGTCAAATAAGTNNTTTTTTTATTTATTTCAAATTTCNTAGGTGTGTNGNGNNGNATAAGCACCGATAGTNTTGATTTGTTTTTTAATTCAAGTTTCGAGTGTTTGAGTGGGG
>NZ_JXYY01000125.1:0-873 GCF_016082235.1 Spiroplasma sp. hyd1 | reverse complement strand
GCAATTTTTTAACAAGTAATGCAAGAAGTCTATTAAAAAAAATCACTTATCTTCTTTTTTTTCTAATTCTCTTCCACCAGTTGTTTTAGAAAAAAATTTTCAATTAAAATTTAAATATTTAATGTTTTTTATTTTTATGTCAAACCCAGTTGTGATATCTTTGGCAGTTATCCCAACATCGCGTTTGACACGAGTTTGTACTGTGTTGGCAAGCAACGGCACGGGAACGCTTGTTGTTAGGGTTGATATAGTTAATAAGCTTAGTAATTTTTTCATTTCATTTATTCCTTTCTGAATTCTCTTTTCTAATAAAAAAGAGAATAGCACCACCGCACTATTCCCACAAGCAATTTCCAACATATTTCACAAGCGTACAAACAAAATACCCCAGTAAAATATGTTAAAATTGTCTGTGGAAACGCTAGGTGTTGACTAGTGTTTCCACGATAGTAATTTATTTTATGATAAATTACTATCACTAATTTTTATTAAAAATATTTAATTACATTTAATTACATAAATATTATATCACTATAAACAATTTTGTTTATAGTTTTTTATTTGCTAAAACTTTACTAAATAGGATAAAAAGAGTAAAGATTGATATTTAATAATACATTTGATACATTTGGGATAGGTACCAAAGATAAAAATATCTTGGTAAGGAAATTATAACACAATTTATAATTTACCGCAGTTTTTATTACCTGTATTGATCGTAAATCACTCATCATCGACTTTTTGAATCGTAAAACTACAATTCAAACACTTTTGTAAATCAACATCAACAATCATTAAATTATGATTGATTGTGTCTTTATTTTCTACTTTTTTCATTGTTATTTGATTTCCTTGATGAGTTCTTCATAGGCT
>NZ_JXYY01000127.1:0-867 GCF_016082235.1 Spiroplasma sp. hyd1 | reverse complement strand
CAACAAAATTGACATTGTCAAATAAGTTGTTTTTTTATTTATTTCAAATTTCGTAATTGTGTTGCGATGGATAAGCACCTATATTGTTAATTTGATTTTTAATTCAAGTAGCGAGAGTTTGCGTTGGTGTAATTCAATGAATTTTACCACCCGCAACAAGTCACTCGCGCAAGTTAATTAATTTCGTTCTGAAACGGTCAGGGGACTTGCGGGTGCGTTCAAACTCGACATAAATTTCACTATCATCGCTTTTGGTGATAATTAAATCGGAATAAACATTCAAATTGAAATTTTCCATTTTGAGCTCACGCTCGGTTTGATAGTGTTCGATGTCGGTTTGTGCAACAAGTCATTTTATTAACATATCTTGGTGTTGTAATTCGTAATAATTTACTTTAATACTTTTTTTATGAACTCGCCCTAAATGACTTTGTGCTTTACTAGTTAAAGTATAATAATTTTTCTTCGGTAGCATGTCAACATTCAGCATTTTTAAATTTATTAGTTTTGCTTTTTGTAATTGAATTGTTTTAATATTTTTGTTTAGTAACAAAGCTATTTGTTCTAAATTCAAATACCCCCAACGATTTATCATAATCAATATTTTTTCTAACTCACCCATAGTGTATCAGCTCCTTACTAACCACCCCTTTTATACTGGCAGGGCGGGGTTTTTTCTTTTTTGGGTTCGCTTTTTTCTTTTAAGGGCATGGGCAAAAAGAAAAAANGGAACTAGGTGGNTNTTTATTGGTTGTATTTGTTGCAANNNATACAACCAATAAANANCCACCACTGCGGAACACAAACATTAAGCCGGAACCCCGTGCTATCAACAACGTTGGGAGTGCGGGGTTCCGGGTGCTTGGC
>NZ_JXYY01000014.1:0-24023 GCF_016082235.1 Spiroplasma sp. hyd1 | reverse complement strand
CCTAATTTTGCAAGAATAATATTTTCCAGTTTTTTGATTATATGAATGTTTCATAATATTAACTCTCATAATTAGCAATAATAATGGCATCTCGTAAATGATTACTTATTTTTTCATTCTTATATTTTCAACCTTTACCATATTCATAAGTTAAATTAGTATCTTTTTCATATTCTCATATACAACTATCATTATATTTACTTAAATTTTCCATATTTTTAACAACTGATTTAGTATGACGCGGTGATACTCAATTAATATTGCTTACTTTTTTTGTATTGTATTTAACTGTTCCAATTAATTTTAATAAATCATCTCTATCTTTTGAACCATTATTGTTTGTATATAAACAATCTTCGATATTAATAATTGCATTTGGTCTTAACTTATCTAAAATAATATCGGTTTGTGCAATTCAATCACGATTTGTATATTCAGATTTATCAATTAATTTATTATCTTCAAAAATAACAATAGCAGTAGTACCAGTTCCTGATGGGTCAATACCTATTTTTATCAAGTTGCTCATTCCTCGTCATTGTTATTATTAACTGCTGGTACTACATTTGATATATCTTCTTCTTTAACTACATTATCGTTAGTGTCCGCTATTTCATTATTAGATGGGGTAATTTATATTATTTGATAATGGTTCATCGCTCATCTGCCCCTGATTTTTGGCGACACTACTATCATTATCAATATAAATCTTTTCATCATTAGTTGTAATAACTGCTTGGTCTGATTTATATGCTTGTTGTAATTCAACCGACATAATACCTCATTTTCGTAATAAACTAGTTAATACCGTTTTAAGTGCCATTTCATCAAAACTAGCAATATAAAATGATTTATTTTTAGCATAAGTTTTAGAATATTTTATAAAATGATTTTCCATTTGTTCTTTGGTCATATATAAACTTTTTTCAAAACCATTAACCATTTTGAAATATGCAACATAACCTATAATTGATAATTTTTCTGGTTCATCTTCATCTTGTACCCAATTAAAACTAGTACCTTTTAAACGATCATAATTTACTAATTCACCAGTTCTGACATCTGATACTGACATATCTAAATATTGACCACTTCTTTGTGCTAATTGAATATAACCTTTATATCCCATTTGAAATTGAGCTTGATTAACTCATTCTTGTATTTCACGACCATTAATAATTCTTGTTATTTTTGTATTATATGGAACTACATAAGCATAACCAAATTGTTTTTCCATTGGTAAACCTAATAATGTTCCTTGATAACACACAGTCATAATTGTTTTTGGGTCTGCTTTTTGTAATAATTCATTATTATTTGCAATTGATACTAAATTACTTTTAAATCTTCTAATTTCATTTTCATCTGAAAACTTACTTTTTATTCAATCAGTTGCTACATCTGTTCTTAAAAAATCAACAATATTTGTCATGTTATTTTCCTCCTTTATTTATTTTAAAATTAATACCTTTAATACCAATTAATTTAGTATCTGTATTTGTATATCATTGTGCTTTAATTGTGTTTTTAAATAACTTCTCATCAACAATTAAATATTTAATTAATTGCTTTAATTCATATTGATTAGCATTTTCTAAAAAATCATTATTAATTCCAATTACTTCAATATCTTTAATTAATAATTTTTCTTTAATTATATTAATACCAACTTTTTTAAGTTGTTTTGGATCAAGTGATTTATCAATTTGCTCAATTTTTTCCATGACGCGAACTTGTTCATCTTGAATTTAATCTATATCAAGACCCATATCTTCACTTAAATCATTAGCTTCTTCAATTAACACTTGTTTTTTTAATTCTTCTTCTTTAAATAATTGATCTTGCTTTATAAAACGAGCTTGTGTCATATTATTTTTAATTTCAATTTTATGATTTTGTAAATAATTTTCAAATGTAATAGTATTAGTACGAATTCGATTTAATTCATCTTTAAAATTTTTAATTAATTGTAATGGCTCACGAAATAATATATCAACTTTATCCATTGCAGCTGGCATATCTTTTAAATGAATATTTTCATATTGACTAGTATTTCAAAGATTACGATGTCGCATAATAAAATCTGCAAACTCCTCTCCATTTTCATCAATTCATTTTTTAATAGGTAATGCTAACATTGATAAGTTTTTAAAATCTGCTCCCGTTATTGAAAATGGGTATATTACATTTTTAATAGTATTTTTAACAATATCACTCATAATTATTCCTCCTTAACAATTTTCAATCGTAATAAATTATTTAATTCACTTGTTTTTGAAAAATTAAAATATAATTCTGATAATGTTAAGATGTCAATAGAATTATCTTTTCAATAACACTTATATTTTTTATCTTTTCCTTTATTTCAATTTACACTAATAAATGTTAATCAAGCATTTTTTATATTCATTATTTCATTCTTCCTTTACTATCTAATTCCATTTTGAATTTACATCCATTTTTTTGGTCTTTTTTTTCTATTGGTTTGATATGCAGATGTAATTCATAACAATATTTACAAAGACAGTGTTTTTCTAATTCCATAATTTCTTTATCTTTTTCTTCAAGTTTTTCTTTACATTCATACGAGACTTTTTGAACAATATCAGCATATATTTTTATTGATTCTTCGTGTGCTTGTAAAATATTATTTAATAAATGATAATAATTAATTTCTTGGTTAAATCAACCAGTTTCTTCATCTATATTTTCTTCTATTAATTCTTTAACTGTTTTATTCATTATCTTCTTCCTTACTATTTAATTTCTCATATTTTGAATTGTCTTTTAATTTAATAGTTATATTTTTATCTCCTGTTATAAGATTCATTTTATTAACAATATAATCAAAATCTTCTTTATATAATTGTTTATCTTCATAATTATTTAATAAATGATGTAATCTTTTAATATCATCTATTTTTAATTTATTAAGTTCATATAAATTTTCAATTATTTTATTTTTTTCAATAATTTCTTTTTCTAATTTTTTAATTTTATCTTCTAAATGCATTTTATTAATTGTTTTAATTTCTATATTTGACATATTATTAATATCTTTCATTGTCATTTTGTTCATCCTCTTTACTTTCTAATTTCTCATATTTTAAATTATATGAATAATAATTCTTCTAATTTATTTCTTATAGCAGGTGTATTTGATAATGTTGTATTTCAATTTATATATAAGCAATTTGCACATCTTACATTAATATTTCCGGTAATATCACACATACTAACTATCTTAGTTAAATGTTTACACCCTGCATTGTGTTGTGTTTCATCCATTATTCTTGCTCCTTTTTATTTTTTAATTTGTCATAATCTGAATTTTCTTTTAAAACTCATGTTTCTACATAATTTTTATAACTACCACTTATATCATGATAACCCACAGCAACATTATTTAGTTCAAAATCTTCTTTAAATAATTGTTTTTGTTGTAATTCATAATTATTAGATACAAGTTCCTCTCATTTATTTTCTAAATTTTTAATTAATTTATCTTTTTTAACAATTTCGTTTTCATGTGGTTGTATAATATCATCTAAATTAACATCATATATTTCTTTAACTGTTTTATTCATGTTTTATTTCCTCCAAATTCATATCCATAATTAAATTATCAATATACTCATAAGCACTATCTTCTGAATAACATTCTTCTAATGCTAAATTAAATAAATCTTCCTCTGTATAAAGTTTGCCTTCTTCATCTTTTCACATATTATTCATATCCTTGTCATTTAATATTTTCATTTTCTAAATCAATAATAGTTGTTCTAAAAGAAGAGTTTTCTTCCGCTGTAATTTTTGCTTCTTCTAATGTATAAAAAAATAAAGTATTTGTTGTATATTTAGTATTAATTACTAATAAGTATCTTTTATTCATAATTTATCACCTCGTAATCTGCTTCTTCATCTTCTAAATAATCACTAATTAAACCTTTAACTTCATTAATTTGATATCTTTTCAAATTCAAGTCAAAATTTATTGGCAACAAAACATTGCCCATCCATCGTTCTTCATTACCAAATTTAAGATATAAATTTAATTCTCAATTTTCATTATCACTATCAATTTGTGCATAAATAATATCTTTATTACTAATTTTTAATGCTTTATTATTAATTCATTTTTCATTTAAGTAATCACTAATACAATATGACATTTTTAATTCCTCCTAATTCTGTTTACCTAATGCTCAATGTTCATCAGTCATATCTTCAAATGATACTGAATAACTTTTAAGCATTAATTGATTTAATTTATTAATTAATTTTTTATTTAACTTTTTCATTTTTATTTAATTCCTTACTATTTTCTATTCTTGCTCTTTCATTAGCACGCTCAATTTTTTTCTTATGTAATTGCTTTTTACTTAAAAACTTTCAAGGTTTTTTATTTAATTTGTTCATAAATACCTCCGTTTGTTTAATAATCGACAGTTGTTTTTTTCTTTTGGNACCAGAGAGTTTTCTCTCTCTTCNTCCGCACCATTTCAGGTCAAAGCGTTCAGTTTTTAAAATAAATTTACTTGCATCTTGAAGAGCCTAATGCTATACGCAAATTTATTTATAAAGTCACTATCTCTATTTTTTATTGTCGTTCGATATTAACCTTGGACTTATCACGACTATCGTTTAGTTCTAATGAACCAACGCCGATTTACATTTTTCCTCATACACTATTTCAGTACTTGCCTCGGATGGCTGTGAGAATGAGTTTAAACTCATATTCTTATGGAAGCACTTAGTTATTAAAATAACCGTCCCACTCTGCATTAAGTTGTTTTATAAAATCAAAGTTTTAAAAAACCAGTTTCATAATCAAACATAATTTTTGAATTTTCTAAGCGTTTATAAAATCGCTTTTGGTTTTTATCTTTTACTTTATTCAATAAATTTCTATGTTTTTCACAAGTTCATAAAACTTTATTTGATACAAATTCTTCGGTAATGAATGATATTGATTTATAGCAATCATTAACATCACATATTTTTTGTTGTTTAATTATCATTACCTCCTTTTAGGAGTTGTTTTATTTCAAATAAAAAAACAACCCTAACAAGAGTTGTTTTTTGGAGTTTCATCGTACACGATGCCATATAAATAACTAAATTGTAAAATTAATTACAAAAATAAAAAAAGTTTTATAAAACTTTTTTTATTTTAAATTATTAAATTTGTTTTAGTTTTAAAAATCATATAATTAAAATTACTCTTTTGCTTTTTCTACTAATTCAATTTCATGTTGTAATTCTTTACTCATTAACTCTTTAGTTAAATATTCAGCCGTTGTTGGTAACTCTAAATCAATCTTTGAGAAATAAGATATTTCAATAACTCCCGTTTCTAATATAAAGTCAAAAACATGACCACCAGTATCTTTTGTTGCACTAATAAAGTGTAAATGGAAACCATGCACCCCTAACGTATTTGCAAAAGCAGGTGTCCAAAAGCCAATAATATCACCTATTACATTTTTGCTTGCAACTACCGCTTGATGAGCAGTTGCTTGTAACAATGTTGGATATGGTTTTTCTTGACGTGAAACTGTTCGTGTTTTCATTTCTAAAAATGAACCATTAATTTTAATTCCATAAAATAAATTAGAACTTGGTAAATTTTCAAGAATAATTTTTTGAACTGTTTCATAATTACTTTGTTGTGAAATAACAATTTTTTTATGTTGTTCAAAAAAAGCCACTGAAGCAAAAGGTGTTGTCATATCTAAATTAACTAAATTAACCTTTCCATCAGCTTTTAATTGATAAGCATGACCATCTAAAACAACTAATTCACCATCCAAATGATCGAAAGTTCCTAAACCAAAATCACCTTGTTTTAATAAAGTGTGAAAATCAAGCACCCCATCAAAGTTACCAGACGCTAGATTTGTAATTGTTGAAAATTGATAAATTGTCCCATATTTTTGACTCATAACTAATAAATCTCTTTCTCTAATAATGTTTTTCCTAATAAAATATTTTCACTATAATCAACTGGGATATCAACAACAACTGGTTTATTAGCAGCAAAAGCTCTTTGCAAGACATCTTCTAATTCGCTTGGATGATTAACTCGCATTCCAATTGCTCCAAAACTTTCAGCATATTTAACAAAATCAACTGGTCCCAATTCAACTCCTGATGTTCGGTTGTATTTCATATTTTGTTGAAAAGCCACCATATCAAAAGTTCCATCAGTTCAAATTAAATGAATAATTGGTAAATTTAAACGTACCGCAGTTTCTAATTCCATTGCTGAAAATAGAAAACCACCATCTCCTGACATTGAAATTACTTTTTTGCCAGGACGAACTAATGCTGCTCCAATTGCTCATGGCAAAGCAACTCCTAATGTTTGCATTCCATTACTAAATAATAATGTTCGCGGTTCATATGAACGAAAATGACATGCCATTCATATATACAATGACCCAACATCAACAGTGACCGTCATATCATCACTAATTAATTTTCGAACAGTATGAATAATATGTAACGGATGTGTTAAATCTGATTTTTCACTATGCTTTAGATTTTGACCATCTTCTAATTTTAATTTTAAATTATCTAAAATTTTATTTTCGTTTGCCGCTAATGATAACTTATCAAACCCAGCAGCAAATTTTTGAAGCGTCTTAGCAATATCACCAACAAGTTCTAATGTTGGCTGATAGTAATTATCAATATCAGCAATCACTTCATCAATATGAATAATTTTACTATCTTTATTTTTATTTCATACTTTTGGATCATATTCAACTGGATCATAACCAATTGCAATAACTAAGTCAGCACAATCTAACAGGATATCTCCTGGTTGGTTTTTAAATAGTCCAACTCGACTATAAAAATGTTGTTCTAAGTCTCGTGAAATAACTCCCGCCGCTTGAAAAGTTTCAACAACTGGCAATTTTGTTTTTTCAACAATTTTACGAATTGCAGCTGTTGTAATTGCGTCAGAAGAACGCATTCCCAATAATAGAACTGGCAATTTAGCCTGCTTAATTTCAGCAATTAAACTAATAATTTTCTCATCATATGCTGAACCTAAAATCATAATTTGATGAAAGAACTAACGCCTCATGCTGAATATCTTCGGCATTGACAATATCTTGGGGTAACGAGACAAAAGCAGCCCCTTTTCGTCCTGTTGTTGCTTCTCGAAAAGCATTCGCCAATGCTTCTGAAATATTATTTGGATGAACTACTTCTTTACTATACTTTGTAATTGGTTGAAACAAAGCAGCATTGTCCATTGCCTGGTGTGTTCTTTTTAGACTATCTTCGCGACCAACATTCCCGGCAATCGCAACAACGGGATCACCTTCAGAGTTAGCTGTCACCAAACCTGTTGCAAGATTTGAAGCCCCCGGCCCACTTGTAACTAAAACAACTCCTGGCTCACCAGTAATTCTTCCAACTGCTGCCGCTATAAAAGCAGCATTTTGTTCATGCCTTGTTAAAATTAATTCCGGACCACGATCAACTAAAACATCAAAAACCTTATCAATTTTAGCTCCTGGAATCCCAAAAATATATTTGACATTTTGGTTGATTAAAGTATCAACCACAATATCAGCACCTGTTTTTTTATTTTTACTCATTTCTATCCCTCCTGAGTTCTATAGTAAATATAACACCAGTATCATTTAACAATGAAACCTCAGAAAAAACATTTCAGATTTGAAATGTTCTTTAAGCTTTACCTTTGCAACCAAATCATGCTGTTAATTCATCAAATGTTGTTTTGATTGCTTCATAACCTGGCTTCAATAATTTACGTGGATCAAACCCTTTCCCATTTTCTGGTTTATCTTTCCCCGCTTCAATATATTGTCTTGTTGCCGCAGCAAAGGCAATTTGTAATTCAGTATTAACATTAATCTTGCTAATTCCTAATGAAATCGCTTTTTTAACTTGTTCTTGCGGAATACCACTTCCACCATGTAAAACCATTCCAATTTTAGCAGCGGTTTGAATATCTTCTAATGCTTGAAAATTTAATCCTGGCCATCCTGTTGGATAGGGTCCATGAATATTTCCAATTCCTGCTGCTAAGAAATCAATCCCTGTTGCAACCATTTCAGACGCTTCTTTTGGATCACCGATTTCACCAGTACCAACAACACCGTCTTCTTCACCACCAATTGTTCCAATTTCAGCTTCAACTGAAACGGCATTTGGTTTGGCATAAGCTACCACTTCTTTTGTATTTATCACATTTTCAGCAAACGGATGATGACTACCATCATACATTACTGAAGAAAATCCAGCATCAATTGCCTTTTTACAACTTTCTACTGATTGACCATGATCTAAATGTAATGCTACTGGAACCGTAATTTCCAATGAATCTAATAACGCATTAACCATTGCAACAACTAAGTTATAACCTCCCATATATTTAATTGCTCCTTCTGAAGCACCTAAAATAATTGGTGTATTTGTTGCTTGTGCCACTTCTAATAATGCTTTGGTTCATTCTAGATTATTAATGTTAAAATGACCAACCGCATATTTATTCTGGTGTGCTTTTTTAATCATTTCACTAGCATTAACTAGTTTTTTATGATATTTTTGTTCCATAATTTTTTCCCTTCTAAATATAAAATCTCACGTTATTATTATAAACTTTTTATTATAAAAAATCGTACAAATATTATAAAAAATCGTAACAAAACAAAGCATTTTCTTAATTTTATCCAATTTACCAAAACTTACCAAAAAAAGTAGAAAAAAGTAATGATTTTTAAAAATTTTACTCACTTTGCAAAATCCTATGTTATTATGAAATTACTATATGGCAATATATAGTAAACAAACAGAACTTATCATTACCTGATGGATGGGCCTCCTAAAAGGTAATACCCAAAGATAGGTATCCGTTAGTAAATAGTTTTTTCTAAAGGGCACTCCTTATCAAAGGAGTGCCCTTTTTTTATTTTAATTTTTGACAATAATTGCAATAGTAGGTTCCGCGTCCATTAACAAAAATTTTATCAACTTCGTTTTGACAATTAACACATTTCATTTTATTTCGCCCATGAACTTTTAACTGCTGAACAAATTTTCCATCCATTCCTGGTTCAGGATGATAAGTTGCAATTGTTGTTCCACCTTCATTAATTGCTTGTTGAAGAACAACTTTTGTATTATCAATAATATTTTGATAATCTTGATCAGTTAAGTTTTTTGTCTTTTCACCAGGATGAATTTTGGATGCAAATAAAACTTCGTTTGCATAAATATTTCCAATTCCAACAATGACATTTTGTTCTAATAATGTTGTCTTAATTGGTTGTGATTTATTTTGCCAAGCATTTTTTAAATATGAAACAGTAATTCTTTCATCAAATGGTTCATATCCCAATTTATTTAATGGGGCTTGTTCTAAATAAGTTCTTTTATCATATAGATGCATTGTTCCAAATTTTCTGGTATCGTGGTAACGCAATTGAAATTGATGATCAAGTTCAAATAAAACCATAATATGTTGTCATTTTCCCGGTTCATCTTTTTTTGTAAAAAAATATTTTCCTTCCATTCGTAAGTGACTAATTAAAACATAATCATCTAAAATAAAAAGTAAATGTTTTCCCATTCGATCAATTTGATTAATCTTTTGGCCAACAACTTCTTTAATAAAAATTTTTGAATCAGTTGGAGCTTTTATTATTTTATTTCAAAAAATTTGACAATCAGTAATTGTTTTTCCTACGACATATTTTGTTAAAATTCGACGGACCGTTTCTACTTCTGGTAATTCTGGCATATTCTTCCTTCTTTCTTATTAATAATTTAATTTTATTTTTATATACTATAAAAATCAAGATATTAGTTTAAGAACATTTTGAAACCTGCAAATAATTTACAAGTCTTTAAATTAATATGCAAATAATTTGATACAAATGGTTGCTAATGGTATTTTAAATGTTTTTCGCATAATATAAATATATGGTCCACAGAAAACATTTAAAATATTAAGAATTATAAGAAGGAATTATAAATATGAAAAAAATGATTATGTTTTTTTAAAAGGAATCCTAACTAACTGTCATCCCACAGTACAAGGTAACCCCCATTTTGATTTAGAAATTACTGATAAAAATAACTGAACATATACTGTAAACATTAATGTTCGTTCACGAATTAAACCACATGATGTTTTATATTTTATTAAACAAAATTATCAAAATGATATTGTTGATCGCTGTTTTAGTTTAGATGATACCGTTCATTCCAATTTAACAACAGGAGACGATGGATACTGCTTAGATTATTTAAAAGGTAAGTTATTTGACCATAATTTTGTTACTGTCTTACCATACGTTGGAGAAAAAGAGACAAGTGCATTAGAAACGTTATTTAGTCAGATGATCTCACCAACTTTAAATAATTCAAAATATAGAATTGGGATTTGAGGAATGAGTTATGGTGACCCAATTGATGGTGTTCACAATGTTCATATGAATCAAGGAAATGAACACAAATTTGCAAAAGAAAATGGAACATGACAAGACGGAGCATTTGCCATATACAATACTGAAACAGAAACTGTTGAAAATATTATCTTTATTATGTTCCAATCACAATGTACAACAACAGATGATGCTGGAAATTGTTTAAATAATTAATAAAAGACATTATAAAATAATCCAATGTTTTTTAACTATAAATATATCAAAAAAACAAAAACTAATTTATTTAAAATGTATATTATACTATACATTAATTTAAGAACATTAAGATATAATAAAATTAAGAATTAGGAGGGATAGTTGTGCCAGAATGAGGAATCATTGTCTTAGTTATTAGTGTTATTATCATCTTTGCAATTGCTATTTATGTTCCAATTATGTATCGAATTAGAAGTGCAAAATTTAAAAAAGAACGAACATTTGATCGTCGAATAACTGTTGATAAGCTTAACGATAACCATCGCCACTTACTATTAGAAAAATCACTTAATCGTCCTTTTTACAATAAATATTTTACTAATTTAATAAACGAATACGAAGTTAAACCATTAAAAACAAAGATTGTTTTTAATTTAGATCTTTTTGAAAGCGATTATGCAAACATTATTGAAATGTTAGTTAAAGCAAGTGATAAGAAATATCAACCACTAATTAGTTATTTAATTGATAATGACTTAAACTTGTTAATAACAAATATTTTTTCAGAAGTTGCCAATCACTTTATTATTCCTAATTTGGAAGCTTTAAATGAACAATAAGAAATTATAAATGATGTTTCGGATGAATATTATGCCCAATGAATTTTAGATTACCGCCAACAAACAATTAATTTTATTTGTAATACTTATTTGCCGCTTGTTTATCAAAATATTCTTGAATTAATTAAAACTACCGATGCTACAAAATATACTGATGAAATTGAAACAATTATTTCAACAAAATATCAAACAATAATTTTTAATAGTTTAGAAAAGAAATTTGTTAGTTTAGCAAACGAAATGATTACAAAGTTTGAAAAAATTGATAATAGCATTGATAATGAACAAGCAAAAGCAGATTTATTAGCTGTTTCTCAAAAATTTAGAGTTAATCTTGAAAAAATATATAATCAAAATTTTAATATTAATAAAATTGAAAAAATGCTGGAAAAATAAAAAGTACAATAAAAATACTAATTAATAATTAGTATTTTTAATTTTTATGCAAAAACAATATCTTAAAACCATTTTTTAAATACAATATTCAGAAAGGAGTCGCTTATTATGCAACAATATTATTTAATTTTAGAACAAAACAAAATCATTGAAACTGAACGTTTAATTCTGCGTCCAATTACCCCCCGCAGATGCCAGTAGCATCTTTGAATATAGCAAAGATATTGAGAACATAAAGTTTCTAGAATGAGCTCCCCACCAGAATATTATGGAAACAAGAAAAATAATTGCACAACTCTTTTTGAGCCAACCACTAGGAAAATGAGCTTTAGAGTTAAAAGACACCCACCAAATGATTGGAATTATTGATTTACGGTTAGATTCAATGATGCCAAATGCAAAAATGGGCTATATTGTTAATAAAAAATATTGAGGAAACAATTATATTGTTGAAGCAGGGAAAGCAGTTATTACCCTAGCTTTTGAAAAAATGAAGTTAAAATAGACTTCTTGCGATACCCTTTTTTATTAAAATATTATTATAAAATATAATTTATGAGGACATAAAAATATGAACAATAATAAATTTAATACTCTTAATGATAGAGAATGGTTAAGATTAACAGGAATAAAAAAATCCACTTTTAATAAAATGTTAGATATTTTAAAAGTTGCTGAAATAGAAAAATTTAAAAAAGGTGGTAAAACTAATAAATTATCATTAGAAAATAGATTATTGATGACTTTATTATATTGACGAGAATATCAGACTTATTTTCATCTTGGTAAAAGTTTTGATATTAGTGAGGCTAATTGTTATCGTAATATTAAGTGAATTGAAGATATTTTAATTAAAAACTCTGATTTTCAACAACTTGCTGGTAAAAAAGCACTAATAAATGATTATTTTAATGATAAAACTATTATTATTGATGCTACCGAAACTCCAATCCAACGCCCAAAAAAAGACAAAAACAATCTTATTCTGGTAAAAAGAAAAAACACACGATCAAAACACAAGTAATTATCGAACAAGAAACCAAAAAAATTATTGCAACAAGTTTTTCGCTCGGAAAAAAACATGATTATGCTTTATTTAAAGAATCAAAAATCCCAATTTTAAAAAATACCAAATTAATAGTTGATAGTGGTTATCAAGGAATACAAAAAAATCACAATAATGTTCTAATACCTACAAAGAAAACAAAGAAAAACCCTTTAAACAAAGAACAAAAGCAATATAATAGACTAGTTTCAAAAATGAGAATTATTATTGAAAATATTTTTGCTATTCTTAAAAAATTTAAAATTATTACAGAAAAATATCGTAATCGAAGAAAAAGATTTGGTTTAAGATTTAATTTAATTGCCTCAATTTATAATTTACAATTATTATATTTAACATAAAATATTTATTTAAAATTAAATAATTTAAATAATAAATTAATTTTTCGTTGTGGAAAAATATTAAATTTTTAAATAAAAAACATAATTAATTAAAATTATATTTTTCTATTAGTATCTTTTTTACAAATATTTGCAATTTTTTAACAAGTAATGCAAGAAGTCTATTATATTGACGAGAATATCAGACTTATTTTCATCTTGGTAAAAGTTTTGATATTAGTGAGGCTAATTGTTATCGTAATATTAAGTGAATTGAAGATATTTTAATTAAAAACTCTGATTTTCAACAACTTGCTGGTAAAAAAGCACTAATAAATGATTATTTTAATGATAAAACTATTATTATTGATGCTACCGAAACTCCAATCCAACGCCCAAAAAAAGACAAAAACAATCTTATTCTGGTAAAAAGAAAAAACACACGATCAAAACACAAGTAATTATCGAACAAGAAACCAAAAAAATTATTGCAACAAGTTTTTCGCTCGGAAAAAACATGATTATGCTTTATTTAAAGAATCAAAAATCCCAATTTTAAAAAATACCAAATTAATAGTTGATAGTGGTTATCAAGGAATACAAAAAAATCACAATAATGTTCTAATACCTACAAAGAAAACAAAGAAAAACCCTTTAAACAAAGAACAAAAGCAATATAATAGACTAGTTTCAAAAATGAGAATTATTATTGAAAATATTTTTGCTATTCTTAAAAAATTTAAAATTATTACAGAAAAATATCGTAATCGAAGAAAAAGATTTGGTTTAAGATTTAATTTAATTGCCTCAATTTATAATTTACAATTATTATATTTAACATAAAATATTTATTTAAAATTAAATAATTTAAATAATAAATTAATTTTTCGTTGTGGAAAAATATTAAATTTTTAAATAAAAAACATAATTAATTAAAATTATATTTTTCTATTAGTATCTTTTTTACAAATATTTGCAATTTTTTAACAAGTAATGCAAGAAGTCTAATGAATTTTTGCTGAATGTGATATTGAAAACACCAATTCAGAACAAGCAATAATTAAAATGGAAATGGAATACTTAGGAATCTTACCGTGTCAAATTACAACAAATTATGGTCAAAATCGAAATCATAAAAATTACGGCATAAAAAATGCTGATATAATTTAATTTTATTTTAAATCATATCAACTTAAACCTGCTTTCATATCAACTAATAGTTTAACATCTAACGCTGTTGAATCTTCCATTAAAGTTTTAACAATTGATTTAACTTGCGCTAATTCATTTTGTGGAATTTCAAAAATTAGTTCATCATGAATTTGAGCAATTATTTTTGCTTTTAAATTTAATTTTAGAAATTCTTGATCAATATTTTTTAAAGCAATTTTAATGATATCGGCCGCACTACCTTGAATTGGCATATTCATAGCAATTCGTTTCCCAAATTCTCGCTGAATATAGTTACGATCATTGATTTCAGGAACATATCGTTTTCGATTAAAAATAGTTGTAACATAACCATTTTGTTTGCAAAATTCAACTTGACTATCAATAAAAGCTTTAATTGTGGGAAATTGCTGATAATAATTATTAATAATTTCTTTTGCTTTATAAACAGGAATATTTAAATCAGTTGCCAATCCAAATTCACTAATTCCATAAATAATTCCAAAGTTAACAGCTTTAGCACTACGGCGAATATTAGGCGTGATTTCTACTTTTGATAAATTAAAAATTTTCATTGCCGTATTAGTATGAATATCTTCATTATTATTAAATGCCCTAATTAAATCGGAATCTTTTGACATATGAGCTAGAATTCTTAATTCAATTTGTGAATAGTCACATGATAATAAAATATTATCTGTTGTTGAAACAACAAAAATTTTTCGAACTTCTTTTTGAACTTCATCACGAATACTAATATTTTGCATATTTGGTTCAACCGATGAAAGCCGTCCGGTATTTGTTAACGTTTGTTTATAAATAGTATGGACTTTGCCATCATTAAAAATATACTTTTCCATTCCCTTTAAATACGTTGAATATAATTTTTGATACTTACGATAATCTAAAATCTTAGGAATAATTTGATGAGTATCCTTTATTTCCTCTAAAACTTCTTGGGCTGTTGAACCTTTTTTTCGATCAGGTAAAGAAAAATCACAATATAATAATTCTGATACTTGTTTTGGTGAATTGGGATTAATCTCTTTTTGAGCAATGGCATTAATTTCATTATTTAATTCTTGCACAATTTTTTCAATTCGTAATGTTTGAGTTGTTAACTCATGTTGGTCAACCTTTACACCATTAATTTCCATTCGTGCTAGTGCAAAAGCCGTTGGTAGCTCAATATTGTAATATAAATCATATTGTTGATTAGCCTTTAATAATTCAATAATCTTTGGCTGCAACTTATTAATATAAAATGCTTTTTGTCCAATAAACTGACTTAATTTAACAATATCAATTGGAATTTGTTTTTTAACCCCTTTCCCATAAAATAAATCATCGGTTAAAATTTGTTTTTTTTCAAATAAATTAATATACGTATCAAGGGTATTTTTTGCGTTAGAATTATAAACATATCCCGCCAACATCATATCATAACTAATATTTTGCACAGTAATATTATCACGCGCTAAAGCTACAATTAAACTTTTGGCATGATAAGTTATCTTTTGATAATTTTGGTTGTATAAAAACTGATGTCATAATTTATCATATTTAGCATGAATATAATCAAAATAAAAAATTCCTTTGGAATTAACGATCCCAAAACCAATAATTTCTGAAATGTGATAATTTTCATCAAATAGTTCTAAATAAACAGTAGTGTTGTCTTCATTATATTCTTCTTTTCATTCCTCAATAATTTCAACTTTTAACTCTGAATTTTGTAAATCATCTTTGTTATTAAATAATTTTGTAATAAAAGAATTCATATTATATTTTAAATAAAATTGCATTAAAACATCATAGTTCGGTTGAAATGGCGTAAACGCAAATTGCTTTAAATTAATATCACAAAAAATTGTGGCAACTTTTTTACACAATAATGCATCCCCTTTACTATTTAATAATTTTTGCTGTAATGCCCCTTTGATTTGATCAAGATTATCATATAAGTTTTCAATTGAATGATATTCTTGAATCAATTTTATTGCTGTTTTTTCACCAACACCACGAACTCCTTTCAAGTTATCAGAAGGATCGCCCATTAATCCTTTTAAATCAGAAACTTGTAATGGTTCAACCCCTCATTTTTCTTCTAAAGCCGTCTTATCAATAACATCGGCTGTATCACCTTGACGCGGGACCAAAATATTTGTTTTATCACTTATTAATTGATACAAATCTTTATCACTTGAAAAAATATCAACATAAAAGTTCTCTTTTTCTGCTTGTTGCGCCAAACATCCTAATAGATCATCCGCCTCATACCCCTCTTGTTCTAAATATGGGATTTGATAACTATCTAAAAATTCTTTTACAATTGGAAATTGTACGATTAGTTCTTCTGGTGTCTTACTGCGTCCATCCTTATAATCAGTTAACAAATCATGACGAAAATTTTTTTTTCCTTTATCAAAAGCAACAACAACGCTATAATAATTATTTGATTTTAAAATTTTATTTAACATATTAGCAAAAGCATAAACAGCATTAGTTGGAGTTCCATCTAAACTTTTTAACATTTCACCATTATAAGCTGTAGCATAAAATGCTCTAAAAAGTAACGCATTCCCGTCAATTAACAATACTTTATTCATTTTATAATCTCCTCATTTATGTTAAATTATAGCCTAAATTAACTTTAAAATATACTTTAAAATTAATTTATCATGTGGAAACCACAGACATTTAAGAATTTAGTTCATACCGTTAATAAAATTATAACATTAAAATAAAAAACTGCCATTAATTTTTGGCAGTTATAAATTAAATTAGAATGATAATACCATATTTGGGCCAGCAATAGTACAATGGCCACTTTCAAGTACATCCATTCCAATTATTGCGTCAAATCCTTGGCTGGAAATATGTTCATTTCCGTGAACCATTGTAATCTTAGTTACAAATGAACTTGAGAATACTCGAGATTTTAATCCCTCAGGTGTTGATACTATTCCTTGTTGAAGGTCAGTTGGTAAATGTAAAGCAACCATATATGTATAAAATTCATCTTCTGAATTAGAACCAGTAGAAACTTTCATTTTTCCTCTTGACTCAAGTTTTAATTTTTCAACAATTTTAGTTGATATAACAGAATTTGTTGCACCAGTACCAGTATCTATTAGACTTCTTGCATTACTTGTTAAAAAATTGCAAATATTTGTAAAAAAGATACTAATAGAAAAATATAATTTTAATTAATTATGTTTTTTATTTAAAAATTTAATATTTTTCCACAACGAAAAATTAATTTATTATTTAAATTATTTAATTTTAAATAAATATTTTATGTTAAATATAATAATTGTAAATTATAAATTGAGGCAATTAAATTAAATCTTAAACCAAATCTTTTTCTTCGATTACGATATTTTTCTGTAATAATTTTAAATTTTTTAAGAATAGCAAAAATATTTTCAATAATAATTCTCATTTTTGAAACTAGTCTATTATATTGCTTTTGTTCTTTGTTTAAAGGGTTTTTCTTTGTTTTCTTTGTAGGTATTAGAACATTATTGTGATTTTTTTGTATTCCTTGATAACCACTATCAACTATTAATTTGGTATTTTTTAAAATTGGGATTTTTGATTCTTTAAATAAAGCATAATCATGTTTTTTTCCGAGCGAAAAACTTGTTGCAATAATTTTTTTGGTTTCTTGTTCGATAATTACTTGTGTTTTGATCGTGTGTTTTTTCTTTTTACCAGAATAAGATTGTTTTTGTCTTTTTTTGGGCGTTGGATTGGAGTTTCGGTAGCATCAATAATAATAGTTTTATCATTAAAATAATCATTTATTAGTGCTTTTTTACCAGCAAGTTGTTGAAAATCAGAGTTTTTAATTAAAATATCTTCAATTCACTTAATATTACGATAACAATTAGCCTCACTAATATCAAAACTTTTACCAAGATGAAAATAAGTCTGATATTCTCGTCAATATAATAAAGTCATCAATAATCTATTTTCTAATGATAATTTATTAGTTTTACCACCTTTTTTAAATTTTTCTATTTCAGCAACTTTTAAAATATCTAACATTTTATTAAAAGTGGATTTTTTTATTCCTGTTAATCTTAACCATTCTCTATCATTAAGAGTATTAAATTTATTATTGTTCATATTTTTATGTCCTCATAAATTATATTTTATAATAATATTTTAATAAAAAAGGGTATCGCAAGAAGTCTATTAAAGCTTTACAAGAAAAACCATCCTTTAAATTAATTTCTTTGTTGGAAACGGAAGTAACAACTAAATCAACTTCGAATCTTCTATTTTTAAGTGACGTTCAAATTTTAGGCATAAAAACTTAATCCCACAGATCCAAAATTATTCATTTTTGGATCTAAATCACTAATTTTTTGAACGATGAATTTTTTATCACTTAAATTTTCTAATGAATAAATATTAGCTTCATCATAATTAGAAAATTTTGCTACAAATTTTTTATCCGAAATTATAACAATATCCTCATTTTTTAAATTATATTTTTTAATTAATTCATTTTTATTATCATTAAATCATTTAAAATTTTCGTCAATATAATTCTTATTTTCACTTTTACTCATTTCACATCAACTCCTATTACATATTAATTATAACTTATTTTTTTAATTTTTAAATAATTTAAACCTAAAATAGCTAAAACAACATTCAGCTGCATTTATCATATCCAATTTATTTACACCAGGTTTTTCATCGCGAATATTAGTTTTCTCATTATTAATACAGTTAAATAATTCTTGATATAAATAACCATTCTTTTTTACTAATACTTCTTTGTCATTAAATGTTTTAAAAACATCTAAATTCTCACTAAAATAAATTTTTCCTTCGACTAATAATCTTTTTCATTTATAATGTCGGTCTTGTACACTTCATCCNTTTGNNCCAGTAACTAAAATAGTAGAAAATCTTGTAATATCTAAATCCATATTTTTTCAATCATTATTTTCAAGTAGTGTTTTTCTAACAAAATGGCCAACTGTACGAGCAATCATGCCCAATACGATAACTAAAGTCTTCCTTTAAGTTATAATAAATTTGTGATCAACTATTAATTTTATTAACCATACTATCAACTTTTTCAGTCATATCCTTAAATTCTGTACTTGATATTGATTGTTCTTCAAGAATATAAATTCCTTCAATAAATTCTTCCTTATCAAATTCAAATCCTATTAAAATTTGAGTGGCATCATCTTGCCCTTTTATACTATCAGCATAATCTGCACCAATTTTAATTTTAGTAAATCAATATTTGTTCATGTCTTTTCAATAAAATTCTTTTGGATTAAAAAATTTGGCACCAGTAATTAAGTCTTTTTTGTAACTATAACGTTCAGGATTAAATTGACGCTCTCCCCCACGAAATAGTGAATCATATACTTCTGGTTTATTTTCATTTAATCAATTTCCTAAATCAAATACTCTTTGATTAAGATTTTTGTTATTTACTTTTGTAGTACCTCTGACAACTGTCACACCAATATCATTCATAAAAGTTTGATCATTAAAATATGATATATCATTATCATCTAGTTCTTTTTGGACTTCCTCTGTTAATGGAAAAATAGATTGGACGAATGTTTCATAAATAATATGATCAGCATTATGATTGTTAAAGCCAAAAATAATAATCTGTTCTTTTCGTAATTCCATTGTTACATCATCATCTGAATAACATAATTGTGGAACTACTTCTCTTGTAGTTGCAATATTTTTCCCACGTGAAATTTGAATTATCATATTGAATAATCGATACATGTATTCGTTTTCATCTAAAATTGTTGCATCTAGCGGAATTACCTCGTCTAAACCAAAAAAGGCATATTCCCCTATTGATGCATCTTGTCCTTCTCAAGTACTTCCGTTGTCAAAACCAACAACTTTAATTATTCTGCCATTCGGTCAAATATATTCAAATCTAGTGTCACTAACTTTTTTCTTTATTATTTTTTCTGAAATAGCTTCTTTGATTGTGACTTCATATTCTTCTAAATCATTAATAACTCTTGTCATTTTCTTATCGTAGTTATCTTTGGCTGATATGTAAGTATATCTTGCCAGTAGACAATTTCAATCTAAAAAATTGCATGTATAAAATAACGCTAATAAACAAATAAGATAAGATTTTCCAAACCCTTTTGCCCCAGTTAAAATTTTAAATATTGCTGATTTCGATATTGGCTCACAAAATTTAGCAATAAAAATTTTAGCTAATGCGTCAATGTTAAAATTACAGTTTTGTTCATCTCAATTTAAGTTAATTATTTCTTTTGTTTCCATGCCAATATAGATGCACTATTTTTCTTAAAAAGTCAATAAAATTACGCGCGAGCGCACTATGTTTTCAAAAAAAAATTTTTCTTGCGGCGAATTCTAAAAGTATGGAGTACTCTACAATTATTCAAATCTGTAAATCTTCATTCCATTCTGATTTACAGATATACATAATTCTCCACTATTTTTAAATTGGAGTCAAGGAAAATCTTTTTTTTAGAAAACATGTGCGCGAACGCTCGTGGATTTTGGCAAATAAAAACCCTTATAATATAAGGGATATTAATGATCTAGATTGATCAGTGCTATCAAATAAACCAATTGCAAATTTAACTGTCTCATTATATTCATCAGTTAATTTAAACTCTCATAATTCATAACCCGAGATTGAACTAACTAATAATTCAGTGATATAAGATGGAGATTGTAACTTGAATTCGCCTTTGTTAGTAAGACTATCATTGTAAGAATCAAATTCAATTTTGCCACTACCATAGCTAGAGTATAATTGTTTGACTTCTTCATCTAAATTAGTAATTCGATGAACTAAGTATTTTGAATAGCTACCATTAGCTAACTGTTGATCTAAAGGCATTGTGGAAGGAATCGAACTAGTTTCTAACGAATTATTAATTTCCGGAAATGAAAAGTTATTATAGTCTAATTGATAAATATAGTTTTTTGAAATTATATCTTGGTTAAATTCAAAGCTATTTTCAGTAAAAATACCATAATTTGATTTTAATTTAACAACTATATCTTTATATTCATAATAGTCAGTTGCATCTGGACTTTCTAATGGATTAGTAACCTCAAAATAATATGGTAATAAAATTTTGTAATCGTCATTATCTCCTTTATTAATACAATAATTTGATTTTAAATTACTTGATAACATAGCTAATGCATTTTCAATTCGATTAACCATACTTTTATTTTCTAAAACTACTGTAGGATTTCTTTTTTTTCATGCTATTCATAAATTTGTTACTACTGCATATCTATCTTGACCTTCAAATAAAGTTCTAATTTTATAAATTTTTTCATTATCTATTACTTCTACTCATTGATTATCATTTTTTATAAGTTTAACTGCATGTTCAAATTCTCTATCTTTTCAGTAACTGTATGTTAACATTGTTTTAAGTAACTCAAAAGCATCTGAAGAAGGAGTTGCACCATCGGGAATAATTTCAAGATTAATAATTGAATTCAATTTTGTTGTTTCTTGATATGGTACTAATCCATATGATGCAATTGATTGATATAAACTTTTAGCAGTACTATCAGAATTTGAAAAATCTGAATTAGGAAAAATTGTAACTTGATCTAAGTTTAATTCAAAAACTTTATTTCGACTAGTAAAAGGATTTTTTTGATAATAAGCTGTTCCAGTTCCACTATCAAAAGCCGGAACTTGATCATTTCCATCATAAACGGCATTAAATTTAATTCTTTTTGCTTTAGCAATTTGAATTGACGAGAGTGGTTGTGAACCACCAAGTTGTAAAAAATCTTGTAATGAAAACTCTTGATTGTATTTAATACCTTTTGAATCCAAAAAAGTGAAAATATCTTTTAAAGGGATAATTTGATTACCATTTCAAAAATCTGTCATCGAAATATTTGGTTCCAATTGCCATGGAAAAACTAATTTCGGAAAAAGGACTGTTCCATCTTTTGCAATCAAATTAGGAACTTTCCCCTGTTTATTTTTTAATTTTAAATTGCCAACATAACAACCATTGGGAGACATAAAACTTAATTCAGTAATTTTATTAGTAAATGGCTTTGATAAAATTATTTTAATTAGCGATATTTTATAAGAACTCGTTAAATCCTTAATTTCACGAAAAATAAATGATGTTGAATCATTATTATTTTCAATATTAGGAATTTCCATTTCTTGATTTACAAATTTTTCAATGTTTTCAAAATTTTCAGTTGTAATCACTTCTTTTGTCAATAAATATAAGTAATCCGTATCAAATTGTTGTTCATCATTTTGAGTGGAAAAAACTAAACTAACTGTATTTTTTAAAATTGACTCAGAAGGATTAGTTGGATCTGCCAATTCATTTAAACTAAAGACATTATTTTGGGTTAAATATCCACGAATTTTTTGACCAAGTTCAATTTGTGTTGCACATATGGTTATTTTATTTGTTGAAGCTTTAATTCCATTTTTAATATTATTACCTGTTAATGAATAAAGCGGATAAATTCAATAATCTTTGACTTCATCTTCTGTATAAAATTGCGAATTATCTGCTTTTTCACGACGATTTAATTTTGCTTTAATACTTTCAACAAAATCATCGTTTAAATCATCAAATTGTTTATTTTCCATTATTAGTATCCTCCTGATTATTATTAATTGTTGGGGTATTTGTGATCATATTCATTGTTTGTAAAATATTTTTTTGGGTTGTTAAATCAATGTCTAAATCAACTGTTCAATCGCTAAAATCATAACCTTGTAATAAACTCCCTTCTTTTAAATTACATTCCTTTAGCATCATCAAAAATTTTTTTCCAAAATCTTGTAAAAAATTAACATATAACATTTTTTCGCGTTCAATAGCTGACGATACTAAAAATTGATTGGCTTGAATTTCAGCAGTTGTTTGTTGCGCAGATTTAATTTCATCAATATTTGGTATTCTTAAATCTGTTTTAATTTCATTTCAAATATCATTCCGTGTGTTACGCATTGTTTGCATTAAAGAGTTTGGTTGCCATGTAACAACTGATTGGTTAAAAGGTAAAAAAACTTGGCCATCACCAACAATCGGTTTCATTCGAACCATTCCTTTTAATAACAAATAATTAATAAAATCATTATTATTTTTTTCTTCATTAGGATTATCTACTTGATCACTAGTAGTCATAATCCCTCCCTTTTCTCAATGAGGTAAAATAGCACTAATTTCTTCGTATTTTTCCATCATTTCTAACTTTGACTTAATTTTATGACAACGTGGTTTTTCATGTAAATCAACTGGCATTATTGCAACGGGCAAAAAACTTTGTGATAATGATTCAATTCGATCAAAACGATAATTTGCATAAGTTGCTGGCGATAATTCTTTTTTTGGTTTTTTAATTTCGCGGGTCTTTTGAATGTCCCAGACACTACGTGTAACACTAACTTTATTATTATTAACTGAATAAACTTCAGTTAAAGTATATAATGATAAACCATGAATAATATTATCTTGATAATTAACTGAAACCTCAAATATTTCACCATTTCGAGTATTTTTATAATTAACAAAGGCTGGTAAAATAATTGGTTCAGTAATAGCAATACCATTTTTATCAACACTTTCAGTTTGCAATTTATTAATAACTAAACTATAAATTCCATATCGTCCTGAGCGATATTTAGCCATTCATGATTTAAGCTCAAATTTACCCTTTTGTAAATATTTTAAAAATAAATCACGAACTGGTTTATTCTCTTGATTTTGGCCATTTTTAATTTTTCATTTAATTTCTTTGGTATCAAATAAATCAGCAAAAT
>NZ_JXYY01000123.1:0-946 GCF_016082235.1 Spiroplasma sp. hyd1 | reverse complement strand
CTTTTTTACAAATATTTGCAATTTTTTAACAAGTAATGCAAGAAGTCTATTGAATGCTAATAAATTAGTGTCTTTTAAGGCATTATATTCATCTTCTTCTAAATTTAAATAAATTAATAATGTTTCTTTTGTAGCTAATTCATAGTTTTTTTTCTTTGCAAAAGTCATCAAATTTTATTAATTTATCTTTAATTTGCCGTTCTTTTACACTATTTCATCATTCTTTTGATACCTTTTTTACCTGTAATTTACGCTTTTTTACCTCTTTTTGCATATTTTTACCTCGTTAAAATCATCACCATCTTACCATCAACTTTACAAAAATAAAAAAAAAAAGACTTTTTCAAGTCTCTATTTTTAGTAATTTTTAAACAAGTGATTAAGGGCTATTAAATCCTACTTGTATTAAATTACATCACCATCTTAACATCTTTTAATAAATTGTCAACAAAATTTTATTTTTTTAGTGTATAAATTAGAACACAGAAAGGGTTAGAAAAATGAAAAAGAAAAAATATAAACACACAGGTCTTGATGAAAGATATAATTTAAAAGAACATTTGGTAGCAGAAACATTTAAGAAAAAAATGGTACACCTAATTTATCAAAAATAGCAAAAGTATTGGATAAAAGTCCTAACACAATCAGATTAGAGGTTAATAGACTTAAAGAAGAATATGATCCTGAAAAAGCAAATGATGATTATAAAAATAAAAGAAAAAAATCTATAAAATATACTAAAATTAGAAAAAAAGTTGTAAATTATGTAAGAAAAATTTTAAGTAAAAAAAGTTATTCACCGATGTTAATTATCTTTGAATATGAAAAAAAGTATAATGAAAAGTTTCCATTTTCGCATGTGACACTTTATAAGTATATTGATCATGGGGTTTTTGATGAAGAAGATAATGAAATTAAGAAAAAATTACCATTTAAAGGTAAAAAG
>NZ_JXYY01000124.1:0-905 GCF_016082235.1 Spiroplasma sp. hyd1 | reverse complement strand
TATAATATATTATCATAATTTTTATTGAGTATTAGCATTTGGATTACTTCTTAATGTTATATGCACAACGGGGTTGTTGGAACCTGGAACGACTCNTTTTACAACATTAAATTGTTGAGAGTTAAGGCTTTCAATAGTGGAATCATTAATATTGCTATATGATTNAGGTAGGAATAAAATGTAGTTAGGTAATTCCAAAGCTAGGGATGGANCATNCGTTGTTTTTGCTCGCCATGCCTTTAGAACATTCATCTCNAGATTGAGCGGCATTTTCGTTTTATTTAACAATGCTTTCTCCCAGCGGGAGTTAAAATTTTGCAATGCGTTAATGTGATTTATCTTAACGTTTGGTGGTGGACTCTGCACTCCTCCAATGTCCTGCTGCTGTTCTCCACCATCTCCAGANATCTCCAAGTGGTGATGTGTANAGTTGTCAAGCAATAAAATGTTTGGCTGAACGTGCTGATGATCCTCATGCATCATGATGGGGCGGTGCAGCTGACNCTCATGCACCATGAAGGACTGCTNCTGCTGACTCTCATGCTCCACAATGGGCTGCTCCTCACCACCTTCAGCTATCGACAGCTGANGTTGATCCTGGAGCACTTCATTAACCACCATCTGCTGTGGTGCATAGTTGTCAACTAGCAATGATGATGGTGATTGAGGCGAGNGCTCCTGATTCCGGCTCTGTTGACGGAGCCTTTTCCGTTGCGGTTCCTGAGCCGTCATTTTATACGGCACTTGCTGTTGCCTCTTCCGTTGTTCCTGGATTGCTGCTGCTGAAGTTGATGGGCCTTCCATTGTATATGATGCTTGCTTTACTAGCCTGAATTGAGACTAATTTAGTTTGTGCTAANCCTCAGCCCTTTTTATAGCATTATATTTTTTTATTTTTTATGCAT
>NZ_JXYY01000120.1:0-1059 GCF_016082235.1 Spiroplasma sp. hyd1 | reverse complement strand
TCTTTTTTACAAATATTTGCAATTTTTTAACAAGTAATGCAAGAAGTCTATTATAACCATCCCTATTAATAGCTGCTTTTAGTTGATTCATGATGGTGCTTACGACATTTCGAACCGAATTACTAACTTTTTGCTGCCCAGGATTAATCTTATTGTAATATTTATTAATTGAAACAGGCTCCACAGTTAAATTAAAGGTTGTTATCCCCGTTACAACATTATCATTGCCAAGGGCAGTAATTGTAATTGTCTTTTGACCGATTGTTAATTTTATTAAACTATTTTCTGTAATACCACTAATGCTAAAATCAGAATCATTTAAATTTAACCCCCTACTTTGTGCTCGTGCTAGAATTTGTGCTTTAATTTCACGATAGGCACGCTGTTGGGTCCAAGAACTATCCACCACTAATTGTGACAAGGAAATGGCACTAATTGGTGCTGCTGTAATCCGAATAACCCCTGTTTTAAAACTGCCTTGATAATTTAATGAGTCTTTCGTTGCCGTAATTATTGCATTATATGTTCCTACCCGCAAATTAGTATTATTATAGCGTCCAACATTAAGTTCATTTACTGCAATATTAAAAGCATTACTATGCAAACTTTCAACGGGATAATTATTACCTGGTTATCCACTACCCGTTGGATTACGATATTCTCAATCATTGGCAGCTTGAAGAATTGCTTGTTGATAATCATTATATAGGTCTTTCACCCTATCCAAGGTTGTGTATGTTTTCGATAAAGCAAAAGTTGATTGTAAAACATTAAGATTGTTTTTATCAACGCCCCATGGATCTTTCACAACTTTAGTTGGGAGTTCATATTCATAAGATAAATCATAAAGTTTATTAAACGTTCCATCATATGAAAATTGCACATTAATAACAATGCTTGGAAAACTTAAAAGTTTATCTTGATACACCTTATTATTATTTCCTCGTAACATTCCATTGATTGGCGGTTGTTTAGTAAAAGTTGTTCCCACAATTGTTGTGGGATTTCTCCCAACACCAACGGTAATGTCCTTAACAATCTTGTTAATATCAATATATT
>NZ_JXYY01000011.1:0-28914 GCF_016082235.1 Spiroplasma sp. hyd1 | reverse complement strand
TTTAATAAAAAAGGGTATCGCAAGAAGTCTATTGAAACATTAAACAAAACATATACTACTTTTTATAAAGAAACTGTTCAAGTTAAATATCTAAAATTAATTCCATATTTTTTACCAATTGAAGAAGCAAAACAACGAATTAAAAATTTAGTTAATACTTTAATTCGCATTTTAACAATTATGTCCCCTACTTTTGTTGTTCCCTTAAACATTAATACTAATCGTTACTAAAACTAACGATCACAATATTTTTGAAAGAAAAGTTTAAAAATATGTTATAATTATTTTGTATTGTATTCTTTATTTACAATCAAATACAGAATTGCAATTCATTTTTACTGATTAATCAAATATATTAATCTAACGAAATAAATTAAGAAGAAACAGGAGGACAAAATTACATGGCTTTATTTAATAATAGCACAAAGAAACCAGCTTTCGTTTCTATGGACTTAGGAACTGCTAATACATTAGTGTATGTTTCGGGTTCAGGAATCATTTATAACGAGCCTTCAATTGTTGCTTACAGAATTAAAGAAAACAGAATTATTGCTGTAGGTGCAGAAGCTTACAAAATGATTGGAAAAGGAAACAAGTCAATTCGTATTGTTAGACCAATGGTTGATGGAGTTATTACCGATATTCGTGCAACAGAAGCACAATTAAGATATATTTTTACAAAACTACGTATTACAAAACAATTAAAACATTCAATTATGTTATTGGCTTGTCCATCAGTTATTACTGAATTAGAAAAAGCTGCCTTGAAAAAAATTGCAATGAACTTAGGAGCATCTAAAGTTTTCGTTGAAGAAGAAGTTAAAATGGCTGCTTTAGGTGGAGGTGTTGATATTTACAAACCTGCTGGAAACTTAGTTGTTGACATGGGTGGAGGAACAACAGATATTGCTGTTATGGCCTCAGGAGACATCGTATTATCTAAATCAGTTAAAGTTGCTGGAAACTATTTAAACGATGAAGTACAAAAATTCATCCGTTCACAATATGGTCTAGAAATTGGATCAAAAACAGCTGAACAAATTAAAATTGAAATCGGATCATTATCGAAATATCCTGATGAAAGAAGAATGAAAGTTTACGGACGTGATGTAGTTTCAGGATTACCAAGAGAAATCGAAGTAACACCAGAAGAAATCCGAGAAGTATTAAAAGTACCTGTGTCAAGAATTATTGACCTAACAGTACAAGTGTTAGAAGAAACACCACCTGAATTAGCAGGAGACATTTTCCGTAATGGAATTACAATCTGTGGGGGTGGAGCCTTAATTAAAGGAATTGATCGTTATTTTACAGATACATTACAGTTACCATCAAAAATCGGTGAACAACCATTATTAGCCGTTATTAATGGAACTAAAAAATTCGAATCAGACATCTTTGATATCTTAAGATTAGAATCAATGCATGTAAAAGAATTAAATTACTAAAATAGGCTATTAATAAGTTATTATTAATATAACTATGAATAGTTATTAAATTGTTAAGGAGGACAAAAACGTGAGACCAGAAACTAGACCATTTATTTCTCTTGACTTAGGAACTGCTAATGTTTTAGCGTATGTTTCAGGACAAGGTGTAGTCTACAATGAACCATCATTAATGGCTTATAACAATAAAACTAATAGTTTAATTGCCTTAGGAAAAGCTGCCTATGATATGGTTGGAAAAACACACGGGGATATTAGAATGGTAACACCATTAGTAGATGGAGTTATCGCAGATATGGAAGCTGCACAAGATTTATTAAAACACATCTTTTCAAGAATGAAAATGATGAACATTTGAAAAAATGCTATTGTATTATTAGCATGTCCAAGTGGAGTTACAGAACTTGAAAGAGAAGCTTTAAAAAATGTTGCTAAAGAAATGGGTGCTGAATTAGTTATTATCGAAGAGGAAGCTAAAATGGCCGCTTTAGGAGCAGGAATTAATATTGAATTACCTCAAGGACACTTAATCATTGATATTGGTGGGGGAACAACTGACTTAGCTATTATTTCATCAGGTGATATCGTAGTTTCAAGATCAATTAAAGTTGCTGGAAACCACTTTGACGATGATATTCGTAAATACATTCGTTCAGAATACAACATTGCTATTGGGCAAAAAACAGCTGAAGATGTTAAAAAATTCATTGGTTCATTAGTTAAATACCATAACGAAAGATCAATGCAAATCTATGGACGTGATATTGTTTCAGGATTACCAAAAGAAGCAAAAATTAGTTCAGAAGAAATCAGAAATGTCTTATTAAATGCATTTTCTAAAATTACAGACTTAGTAATTGAACTATTAGAAAATACACCACCTGAATTAGCAGGAGACATTATGAGAAATGGAATTACAGTTTGTGGTGGAGGAGCATTAATTAGAAATATTGATAAATACTTCTTTGATATCTTCCAATTACCAACAAAAACTGCTTCAGATCCATTAAATTGTGTTATTGAAGGAACAAAAATCTTCGAAAAAACAATTAAGAAAAATATCGAAAATGGTTTGTATAATTTCCAAGAAAAAGGATTATTATCATCATTAGGTAAAAAAAGAAAATAAATTGAAACAAAAAAATATTAGAGCAATCTAATATTTTTTTGTTTCAATTTTGTTATTTAAAAATTATTCAAGATTAAATAATTTACGGACATTCTTATTCGTAATACGAATCATTTCTTCAACTGGCATACTTTTTAATTCTGCTAGTTTTTTAACTGTATACATAATGAATTTAGGATAATTTTTTTGCCCACGGTATGGATCAGGAGTTAAATATGGCGCATCTGTTTCAACCAAAATTTTATTTAATGGTACCATTTTAGCAACTTCACGTAACCGGTCGGCATTTTTAAAAGTAATATTTCCTGCAAATGAAAGATAAAATCCTAAATCTAAAAATTTTTCTGCCATTTCAATTGTTCCATTATAACAATGCATCAAACCATTTTTAATTTTTTGTGTTTTTAATATTTCATAACAATCTTCATAAGCATCACGACAGTGAATTGCTACAGGAAGGTTGTGCTCCTTTGCTAATTCAAGTTGTTTGATAAATCAATGTTTTTGCAAGTCTGGTGAAACATTCTTATGGTAATAGTCCAATCCAATTTCACCAACAGCAATTACTTTATCGCTATTTAATAACTGATCTAATTTTGTTAAATCTGTCGCACCATATTCAGCAACACCTGTTGGATGAATTCCAATTGTTGCAAAAACATTATCATATTGCATTGCATGGCGAACTGCTGCTTTACTCGTTTTTAAATCATATCCAACATTATTAAGCCAGTAAACACCACTGATTTTGGCATCAGCAATTATTGCTGAAGTCTCTTCGTTTTCATATTCATGTGACATTAAATGACAGTGTGTATCAAAGATTCCTTGCATATTTTCCTCCTATTTTCCTAGGCAATATCTACTAAAAATTGTTGTCAATAAATCATCTTCATAATTTTCGCCTAGAATCTCACCTAATATTTCCCAAGCCTCATGTAAGTCAACATTAATAATATCAACCGGAAATCCACTCGTAGTATTATTATATGCATTTTTTATTGAATTTGCTACCTTCTCTAACAAAGAAATTTGTTTTATATTTGACAAAACTAACTGATCATCCTTAATAAGATGCTCAGTGTTATATAATATTAAAATCTTATCAATTAATGCTTTAATATCCCGGTTTAAAGCAGAAATACCAACTAAATGCTTATCTACGTTGGGTTTATTAACATTAGGTAAATCAATTTTATTTAAAACTAATAAATACTCTTTGTTTTTAATTAATGCTTTGACGTCAGCATCTAATTCAACTAAATCCAAAACATTATCGGCAACAACTAAGACTAAATCAGCATTTTCAACTTGTTGTCGTGCTTTTTCAATTCCAATTTGTTCAATTTTATCAACTGTTTCACGTAATCCAGCAGTATCAATAATGTTTAATGTTAGCGGTCCTAAGTTAATTTTTCCTTCTACAATATCTCTTGTTGTTCCTGGTATCTCCGAAACAATCGCTTTATCTTCATTCATTAAAGAATTTAGTAATGAGGATTTTCCCACATTTGGTTTTCCAAGAATTAACACATTAATTCCCTCATTAATAATTTTCCCAACTTTACTAATTTTAACTAAATCATTGATTTTTTGTTCTAAAACAAATAACCGTTGATTTAATTCTTGTGTTGTTAAGTCACCAACTCCATCATACTCTGGATAATCAATATTTACTTCAATGTTGGCAATAATATCTAATAATTCATCACGATAAGCACTAATTAAGTGTGTATTTTTATTCTGTAAATTATTTAAAGCTATTTTAGCACTCGTATCATTTGTCGCGTTAACCAAATCGTTAATTGCATCGGTTTGGACTAAATTAAGCTTCCCATTTAAAAAAGCTCGTTGGGAAAACTCCCCGCGGTTAGCTAATCGTGCCCCATTCTTTAACAATAACTTAATAATTTTATTAGTAACCAAAACACCCCCATGACAATTAATTTCAATAATATCTTCACCAGTAAATGAATTTGGCTTTTCAAAACAAACTAAAATAACTTGATCAATTGTTTCTTTACCATCGATTAAGTAACCATAGTAAACCTGGTTTCCACTAGGAACTACTGCTTTTAAAAAGATTTTATTAATAATTTTATAACTATCAGGCCCTGACATGCGAATAATTGAAATTGCTTGTTTTACCATCGCCGTTGCTGGGGCAACTATTGTATCTTCAAACATTTTTTTAAAACTCCTCTTTGCTGTGCTAAATTATATCAAACTTTATAACAGAACCTAACCATTATTTCTTATTGCTATATTTAATAACAATTTGACGGGCATTTTCTGGCCCAATTGATTTTGAAATTAAATTTTGCAACTTTAAAATAATTTTATGAACTAACTTTCGTTGGTTTTTGTTCATAACAGGTAAAATATAATCTTTTTTGATAATTAAACTTTATTAATTATCTTGCGAAGACTTTCAAGTAGAATTGATTCATTGTAGTTAAAAGCAATCGTAATTTTAAAATTATTTTGAAATTTTCGACTAATATATGTATGTAATAGATTTTCTAAGATAAAAATAAACTCAAAGACATTAATATTAAGGGTTAAATCTTTGACATCTAACATAATTAGAATTTGTTTATTATGATATGAAAAAGACATCTCATAATCTTTTGATAATAAGATATCTTCAATGATAATTTTTAAACGCTCTTCACAAAAAGTAATAATATCATCAATCTCAAAAAGAGTTACATGTAATCGTTCAAAAAAAATGTTTTTTGTAAATAATTCTGTTTTATAAAAATATGTTTTCGATGAACTATTTAAAAATTTTTTGAATTTTTTTTGTGATTTAAATTCTTTAACAAAAAGCATTATTCTTTATTTTTCTTCTTACTATGTAAAGAGAATTTTGATTTTTTTGGTTTTGTTTTTATTGGGTTATAAGAAACTTTATTAGCTTCACTTGTTTTTATTGGTTTTGTTTTTGTTACTTCAACAACTTCTGCATTACCAATTGTTGTTAATTTTGGTTTACGAATAAATAAATTCTTAATTTTTTGTCATACTGATTCACTATTTTTATTTTTTTTGCCACGTTTTTTAATTCGTAAGAAATGAAACCCTAAAGTCTGTAAAATTTGAATTACCGCAGAGAAAATCCAATAAATAGCAACCCCTGACGCAATCGAAATTGTAACTACAAAGAAAACAATAATCATTACCCCTTGCATGATAAACTGACGCTTACGAGCCTTTTTCTGTTCTTTTGTAATAACTTTTGTTTTACGAAGGTTTAAAATCGTTGGTAAGATCATTGACACAACTTGAATTGGTAAATAAACAAATAATAACGCTAAATAGACATAATTTTCACTCGTAATCATATCTCAGGGCTTTTCAATTAAAGAAATTTGCCCAATTGTTGCCATTTTTAACTCGCGAGTTGCTCGCACAACGGTATACATCGCAATTAAAAATGGAATCGATAAGAATGACGAACCAATTGTCGATAAGGGGGAAACTCCTTCCTTCCGATATAATTGCATCATTTCCATTTGTTGTTTTTGTTTAGCAGCAGGATCCTTTGAACCTTTATATTTTGCTTGGATTTCTGCTTGTTTAATTTGCATTAACTGCATTTTATCTTGATTACGCTGGGCTTTTCAACTAAACATTAAAGTAATTAACCGAACAATTAACGAAGTTAAGAAAAGTGTTCCAATGATTCCAGCTCCATTATCTAAACCACCAAATCCATAAATTAAATTAACTAAAATTCAGGCAATTGGAAAAACAAAACAACCATAAAACGGTGACGTTGTTTTTACAAAAGCATCAGCCCATGTTCTAATAGCTAAATAAGGATATTCAAATAATTGTCCATTTTCAAAATGAAAAAAGTGTTCTTTTCCGACATTAGTTTTTCCTAAAATAATTTCAAAAAAAACTCCTGGTTTATATACTCTTTGGCCAGAAACATCTAAAATTTGGGCTGTTCCAAACTTAGGAACCATCATTTGTCCACAGCCTCATAACATTGATATAATTAAAAAAAGATACAAAATTAATTTTGTTCATTTTCAGGCAATTGAATATCAAGGTTTTCGTGTTCTTTTCCCATCTGAGAAAATATAATCACGATAGTTCACTATTACGCCTCCTTTTTACATCTTGATTTGGTTTAATAAAACTTTTTTATTAACTAAGTAACTACTACTAAAATATGGTTTTCTAACAATAATAATTTGATCATAACCTTCTGTAGTTGAAAAATCAAATGATAGCATAGTTCTAATTTGTCTTTTTGCTTTATTTCTAACAACAGCATTTCCTAATTTTTTACCAACGGATATTCCAAAACGATGATAATTAAGATCATTTTTTTTAAAATAAATAAAATAAGTGTTAGTTTTAATAAAAGAACGATTATTTATTATTTTTTGAAATTCATAATTCTTTTTAACAATAAATTTTTTTTTTCACATTTTTACACAAATAGAAAAATAAAGTATCTTACCAACTAAATTAAGCTGATAATAATTTTCTTCCTTTCGCTCTTCTTCTACTTAAAACTTTACGGCCTGAAGCTGATTGCATTCTTGCTCGAAAGCCATGTGTCCGTTTATGTTTAATTTTGCTTGGTTGTCATGTTCTTTTCATTGCTAGCACCTCCTTATGATACAAATTATTAAGACATCATATAAATAATATATGAATTAAAAAGAAATATCAATTAAAATAATATTTTTTTAAAAATATTAGATATTTTAAAACCTGATTTAAAAAAATCAGGTTTTAAAAATTAATCTTATTTTGTGTAATTTGGTGGTTCTTTTGTAATTGCAATGTCATGGGGATGTGACTCTTTTAAACCATTATTTGAGATTTCAACAAATTGTGCTGTTTTTTGTAATGTTGCAATATTTTTGGCACCACAGTAACCAAACCCACTTCGTAACCCACCAATAAATTGGAAAAGAATATCACTTAATTTTCCTTTTAATAAAACACGACCTTCAACCCCTTCGGGCACTAATTTACGGTTCTTATCTTGAAAATAACGATCAGCACTACCCTTTTTCATTGCTGTTAAAGAACCCATTCCCATATATGTTTTATATTTTTTACCTTCAACAATCATTTCTTCACCAGGTGCCTCCAGAGTTGCCGCAAAAACTGACCCCATCATAACCGCAGCACCGCCAGCTGCTAAAGCTTTAACAACATCACCAGAGTATTTAATACCACCATCAGCAATAATGGGAACCCCTTTTGGGGCACAAACTTCATAAACATCATTAATAGCTGTAATTTGGGGAACTCCAACACCAGCAACAATTCTAGTTGTACAAATGCTTCCTGGCCCTACTCCTACTTTAATTGCATCAGCACCAGCAGCTATTAAATCTAGTGCTCCCGCTCCTGTCACAACATTTCCAGCAATAAGTTCCAGGGTTGGAAAAGCCTTTTTGATTTTGCTGACCATCGTAATAATTCCTTGACTATGCCCATGAGCAGAATCAACAACAATCACATCAACAGCAGCAGCAACCAGTTTTTCAACTCGTAACAAAGTGTTTTCATCAATTCCAACAGCAGCGCCCACTCGTAACCGTCCTTGATCATCTTTACAAGCATTAGGATACTCATCACGATTATTAATATCTTTAATTGTGATTAATCTTTTTAAAATATTTTTAGCATTAACAATCGGTAATTTTTCGATTCGATTATTTAATAAGATTTCTTTTGCTTGCTCTAAATTAATTTTTTCATGAGTTGTAATTAAATTTTTTACTGTCATAAAATCAGCAACTGGTGCTGATAAATCATGGCAAGCTCGAATATCACGATTTGTAATAATCCCTAATAATTTATTTTCTTCATCAACAATTGGCAATCCTGAAATGCGATATTGTGCCATAATATTTTCAGCATCTTGAACAGTCATTGTTGGTTTTAAAGTAATTGGATTAATAATAAAACCTGATTCATTTCGTTTTACTTTTTCAACTTCTGCTGCTTGTTCATCAATTGATAAATTTTTATGAATAATTCCAATTCCACCTTCACGAGCAATTGCAATTGCCAATTTTGATTCAGTAACCGTATCCATTGCTGAAGATAAAAAGGGAATATTTAATTCAATATTTTTTGTTATTTTAGTTCTTAAATCAATTTGATAAGGTAAAATATCTGATTTTTGTGGAACTAATAATAAATCATTAAAAGTATAAGATTTTTTAATTTGCATGTTTTTCTCCTCCAAAAGATTTAATACAAAATTGAATAAAAGAAACATGATCTTAACAAATTAAAAATAAATTAAGACCTATAGTTAATTAATTTAGGGTTAACTGTAGAGACACCAGACCATATTTCTAGTATATATAGGAAAATATATTATAGTATTAAATTATATTGATTATAACAAAAAATTAGAAAGGAACCAACAAAATCTACATTTAAATTGTTTTCCACAAAGAAAAATTTTAAATCACAAAAATTGTTAATAATGTGGAAAAAGATATAATTATTCAATAAAAATAAGCGTTTTATAAAAAAATAAAAAAATATTATATGTGGAAAACCCTTAATATTTCTTAAATTAAATTATTTTTTGCGACTTTTCCACATCTTTTATTTATAATTAATAAGATAAAAACTAATGGAGATGAAATAATGAACACAAAAGAATTATGAAGTGAGGTTAAAGACATCCTATCCCGTGATGAATCAGTTTCACCTGAAATTTACAATTATTACATTAGTGATACTAATTTATATACTGTATCTGACAATAATTGCTTAATTACAACAAAATCAGAAATTGCAATTGGGGTTTTTGAAGCAGGCTTAAATGATAAAATTAAAAATATTTTAAAAAAACTAACGGGGATCGAATATAACATTTCTTTTGAATTAGAAAAAAATATTAATAAACAAGCATCTGTCATTAACAATATTGATACTTTAAAAGAAAACAATAATAGTAACTATTATGAAAATTATACTTTTGAAAACTTTGTTCGTGGTGATTCTAATCGTGAAGCAATGCAAGCAGCATTGGCTGTTGCTTTAGATTTGGGAAAAAAATGAAATCCACTGTTTATTTATGGTGATTCTGGCTTAGGAAAAACCCATTTACTACATGCCATTGAAAATAAAGTAAATGAAATTTATAAAACAAATACCCGTGTTAAATATTTAAAAGCTAATGAGTTTGGAAAAATTGCAATGGATATCTTAAATCAGGGTCATGAAATCATTGAAGCTTTTAAAACATCATATGATATTTATGATTGTTTACTAATTGATGACATTCAATTATTAGCGAAACGAAATAAAACAAATGAATTATTTTTTCATATTTTTAATTCATATATTGAAAAAAACAAACAAATTGTTATTACTTCCGATAAATATCCTGATGATCTTGGTGGATTTGAAGCTAGAATTATTTCACGTTTTTCATATGGTTTAAGTATTGGTTTAGATTCACCCGATTTTGAAACTGCTCTTAAAATATTAGAACAAAAATTAAAATACCAAAATAACTTAGCATTATTTTCTGAAGAATCACTAGAATTTATTGCCTTAAATTTTAATAGTGATGTTCGAAAGTTAGAAGGGGCAGTTAAGCGTTTATTATTTTTAGCAGTTATGAATAAAAAACCAGATGAAATTATTACATTAGTTGACGTTGAAAAAGCCTTTAAAAATGTTCCTTTACAAAATAATGAGAAAATTACTCCTAAAAAAATTAAACAAATTGTTGCTGATAATTATAATATTACTGTTAAAGCAATGATGAGTAAATCACGAGTTAGTAATGTAATGCAAGCTCGCCAATTAGCAATGTATTTTTGTCGAACATTATTAGATGATCCTTTTACAAGAATCGGAACTGAGTTTGGTGGAAAAGACCATACGACAGTAATGAATAGTGTTAAAAAAGTTGAATCACAAATTGCAACAAACAAAGAATTTAAACATTTAATAAATACAATTCGTAAGAAAATTGAAGGAAAATAACACAATGTTTTCCACCGTTTTTTTCTAAGAAAAATATATATTATTCAAAATTTCATAAAGTTTTCCACATTTTCTACATTATAATAATAATAAATAAAAAAACAATTTTAACAATAGTATATAATTTATATATGTTAAATGTTTAGTAAGGAGTAACAAAATGATTGTAAGCATTAAAAGAGATAAAATATTAGATGAATTATTAAAAGTAAGCCGAATAATTTCTCAAAAAACATTGATTCCATCATTATTAGGAATTTTAATTGAAGTTAAAAAAGATAAAATAACTTTTACGACTTCTGATGGTGATACATCAATAAAATCAGAAATATTGGTAGGAAATGATTTAGTTATTAAATCAATTGGAAATGTTTTAATAAAAAATAAATTTATTATTGAAGTTATTCGTAAAATTGAAGACGAATTTATTACCTTAGAAGCAGTAGAAGGTAGTTTAATTAAAATTAAAGCAAATAACTTTGATTCAATTTTAAATACTTTAAATGCAATTGATTATCCACATTTATCATTTGAGACGGAAGGAAAAGAGGTAATTTTTACTAGTGCGTTATTAAAAGAAATTATTTCACAAACAAGTTTTGCAATTGGAGAAAAAGAAAAAAAAATTGTTTTTAATGGTTTAAATATTAAAACTGATCAAAATAATAAGCAATTAGTGATTACAGCAACTGATTCATTCCGATTGTCATATAAAAAAATTAGTTATAGTAATAGTTATGATTTTGATGTTATTATTCCAGGAAAGTTTATTAATGAAATTGGACGATTAATTTCAGAAAATGACCAAGAAATTAGAATGAAAATTACAGATAAATCAGTTAGTGTTATTATTAATAATACAGTTGTCCAAACAAAAATTATTGAAGGAAAATATCCTGACACAAGTAAAGTTATTCCAGAAGATTTTAATACTTCATTAACAATTAATAATCGTGAATTAATCAAAATTATTGAACGAGCTAGTGTTTTATCAAATGAAGCAATGACAACAATTGTAACATTAAAAATTAAAGAACAAAAAGTTTTAGTCACTTCATTTACTCAAGAAATTGGAAATACCGAAGAGGAAATTAAAGAATTTAAAGTTGAAGGTTCAGATCAAACAATTGCTTTTAATTCAAAATATATTTTAGATGCTTTAAAAGCATTTAGAACAAAAAAAATTACTATTAAAATGATTGATGAAACAAAACCATTAATTATTACAGCAAATGAAGATGATTCATTACAACAATTAGTTTTACCAATTCGATTATATTAAAAATTAGAAAAAAGCAATTTAAATGATAGGAAATAAGATTAATAAAAGGTTAAGTTATATTAAAAATAAAAACTTAACCTTTTATTTTTTTTATTTTATAAGTTTATACAGGGTAAAATTAGACACTAAAAATAAAAAAATATTTTTTTAATATATTTTAAAATATATTTGATAATTTAACCCTAAAATTAGGTAATAATGGTAAAATAAAATTGAACAGAAATGAGGAAAATTATATGAGTGATAATTATAATTCAGGTTCGATTCAAGTTTTAGAAGGTTTAGAGGCAGTTCGTAAACGTCCGGGAATGTATATTGGGGCCACTAATGTAAGAGGTTTACATCATTTAGTTTGAGAAATTATTGATAATTCTATTGATGAAGTATTAGCCAACTTTGCTAATAAAATTACAATTATAATCAATAAAGATGAATCAATTACAATTACGGATAATGGACGAGGAATTCCAATTGAAATTCACCCCAAAACAAAAGTTTCAACGGTAGAAACTGTTTTTACTGTGTTACATGCTGGAGGAAAATTTGATTCAAACACTTATAAAATTTCTGGGGGTTTACATGGAGTAGGAGCTAGTGTTGTTAATGCTTTAAGTAAATATTTAAAAATTGAGATTAAAAAAAATAATAAACAATATTTAATGGAGTTTCATAATGGTGGTCAAATTTTAACACCAATTAAAGAAGTTGGTCCAACTAATGAAACTGGAACCATAGTTACTTTTTTACCAGATGAAAAGATTTTTAAAGAGACAACAATTTTTAGTTTTTCAACAATTCAAAATCGAATTAAACAATTAGCTTTTTTAAATAAAGGGTTAGAGATATCATTAGTTGATTTACGAGAAGAAGATGAAGAAAAATCAGTTGTTTATCAATTTAATAATGGAATTAAAGATTATGTTTTAGAATTAAATAAAACAATCGGAGCACCATTAAATGATGTTTTTTATGTGGAAGGAATTGAAGATAATATTATTGTTGAATTTGGTTTACAATATAATGATAATTATTCTGAAAATATTTTTTCTTTTTGTAATAACATTAATACTCACGAGGGAGGAACGCACGAAGAGGGAATTAAATTAGCAATTGTGCGAGAATTAAATCATTATTTTAAAAATATTAATAAAAATAATAAGGGAAGTGAAGATAAATTTACTTGAGATGATGTAAAAGAAGGAATGACAACAATTATTTCAATTCGTCATCCTGATCCACAATATGAAGGTCAAACAAAAACAAAATTAGGAAATAGTGAAGTTAAAAAGATTGTGTCAAATATTGTTGGGAAAGGGTTAAATAGTTATTTATTGGAAAATCCCGAAGATGCTAAAAATATTATTGAAAAGATAAATTTATCTTTAAAAGCAAGAATTGCGGCACAACGAGCAAAAGAAACAACTCGTCGAAAAACAGTAATGGATAGTTTTTCTTTACCAGGAAAATTAGCTGATTGTGAAACAAAAGATTCTAATATTGCTGAACTTTATATTGTTGAAGGAGATTCAGCGGGAGGAAGTGCAAAGTCTGGCCGAAATCGAAGATTTCAAGCAATTCTACCATTAAGAGGAAAAATATTAAATGTTGAAAAAGCAAAGCAAATAAAAGTTTTTGAAAATAATGAAATTAATTCTATTATTACAGCATTAGGGGCTGGTATTAAAGATAATTTTAATGAAAAAAAACTACGTTATCAAAAAGTAATTATTATGACTGATGCTGATGTTGATGGCGCTCATATTCGAATTTTATTATTAACATTCTTTTATCGCTATATGAAAGATTTAATTGAAAATGGGAATATTTATATTGCACAACCACCATTATATAAAATTCAAAATGGGAATAATATTCGTTATGCTTATAGTGATAATGAATTAGAAACTTATAAAGAAGAATTATTAGCAAAAAATATTAAAAATTATACGATTCAACGTTACAAAGGATTAGGGGAAATGAATCCCGAACAATTATGAGAAACAACAATGGATCCAGAACGACGATTATTATTAAAAGTGTCTGTTAATAATGCATTTGAAGCAAACTTAATTTGTAATGAATTAATGGGAGAAAATGTTGAACCACGTAAAAAATTTATTCGTGAGAATGCAAAATATGTTAAGAATTTAGATGTCTAAGAGGAGGTGAACAAATTGAATTTAGATAATGATACATATGATTATGATGGTAAAATTCGTGATATTGATATTGCTGATGAAATGAAAAATGGTTTTTTAGATTATGCAATGTCAGTTATTGTTTCACGTGCAATTCCTGATGTTCGTGATGGTCTAAAACCAGTTCATCGGCGAATTATCTATGCCATGTGAGATTTAAATATGACGTATGATAAACAACATAAAAAATCAGCACGAATTGTTGGGGAAGTAATTGGGAAATATCATCCTCATGGTGATACTGCTGTATATGAAGCAATGGTGCGAATGGCACAAGATTTTTCTTATCGTTATCCTTTAATTGATGGTCATGGTAATTTTGGATCAATGGATGGTGATGCACCAGCGGCAATGCGGTATACTGAAGCAAGAATGAGTAAAATTGCTGGTGAACTAATTAAAGATATTGAAAAAGAAACAACCATTTTTATTGATAATTATGATGGTAGTGAACAAGAACCAACTTTTTTACCAGGTTACTTTCCAAATTTACTAGTTAATGGGGCAAGTGGAATTGCTGTTGGAATGGCAACTAATATTCCTCCCCATAATTTAAATGAAGTAATTGACGGTGTTATTGCATTGACAAAAAATGGCGATATTACAACTGTTGAATTAATGAAAATTATTAAAGGACCAGATTTTCCAACAGGAGCCTTAATTACTGCCGGAAATAGTTTAATTAAAGCTTATGAAACAGGGAATGGGACAATTACAATTCGTTCAAAAATTGATATTGAAGAAAATAATAATAAACGTCGTATTATTGTTTCTGAAATTCCATATCAGGTTAATAAAGCAAAATTGTTAGAACGAATTGCTGAATTAGTCCGTGACAAAATTATTAATGGAATTTCTGATCTTCGTGATGAATCAAACATGGAAGGGGTTCGTGTTGTTTTAGAGTTAAAACGGGATGCTCAAGAAAATGTTATTTTAAATAAATTATATAAATTAACACCATTACAAACTAATTTTTCGTTAAATATTTTGGCTTTATATAAAAACCAACCAAAAGTAATGGGGTTAAAACAAATTTTAAAATATTTTGTTGAACACCAAATTGACATTATTGTTAAACGAAGTCAGTTTGAATTACATAAAAATCAGAATCGATTAATAATTTTAGAAGGATTAAAAATTGCGCTTGATCACATTGACGAAGTGATTACCATCATTAAAAAATCACAAACAACACAGATTGCTTTAGAAGCTTTAATTGATAAATTTAAATTAGTTACTGAACAAGCACGAGCAATTTTAGAAATGCGTTTACAACGTTTAACCGGTTTGGAAATTGAAAAAATTAATAACGAAATTAGTGAAATTAAACTAGCAATTATAGCGTTAGAAGAAATTATTAATAATAGTGAAAAGCAAATTGAAATTATGATTAATGAGTTAGTTGAAATTAAGAAAAAATATGGGGATGAACGTCGTAGCCAAATTATTAAAGAAGAATTAACTGAAATTGATCCGGAAGAATTAATTCGTCGTGAAGATATTTTAATTATGTTAACCCAGGATGGCTATGTTAAACGTGTTGCTGATGATACTTTTAAATTACAAAATCGTGGTGGAAAAGGAATTACTGGTTTAGCAAACATGGAAGATAGTTTGAAAAAAATTGTTGGTGCCAATAGTATTGATTCTTTATTGATTTTTTCAAATTTTGGAAAAGTTTATAAACTACGTGCTTATCAAATTGAAACCTACTCGCGACATGCACGAGGATTACCAATTATTAATTTAATTGCAATTGATAAAACGGAGAATATTCAAACAATTCTAGCCTTAGATGAAACAATTATAGAGCAAGATAATTTATTTTTTGTGACAAAAAAAGGATTAATTAAAAAAACAAAGTTAAGTGAATTTAATCAAATTCGTCAAACAGGGAAAGTTGCAATTGAATTAAAGGAAAAAGATGAATTAGTAAGTGTTATTATTACAAAGGGAACTGATGATGTTATTATTGGAAACAACATCGGGAAGGTCATTCGTTTTAATGAAAAAGAAATCAGAGCAATGAGTCGGCAATCTGTTGGTGTTAAGGGAATTTCTAACGATGAAACAGGAGTCACAATTGGGGTAAGTTCTGGACGATCCGCAAAATATGTGTTATCTGTGACAGAGAATGGTTATGCAAAAAAAACACCAATTGAAGACTACCGGTTAACGGGGAGAAATACAAAGGGTGTTAAGTCTATTAACTTAACAGAAAAAACAGGATACTTAAAATTTGCCCAAACAGTTGTTGAAGATGAAGATCTTTTAGTAGGAACAAAGAATGGAAATGTTATTCGCGTTTCATTAGAACAGGTTCCATTGTTTGGCCGAACAACGTCGGGTGTTAAAATTATCCGATTAGATCAAGATGATAAATTAGAAGTTATTGAAATTTTAAAAAAGAAAGACAATAGTGAGTAAGGAGAATACAAAAATGTTAGATCAAAAAAAAGTTGTTGAAAATCTTGACGAAGTAATCAAAAAATTAAGTCGTCGCCAAGATGATTTTTCGTATCTACAAGATGTTAAAAAATTATCAGAGCAACGCCGTGAACTTATTGTTAAATCAGAGAAATTAAAAGAACAACGAAATCTTGAGTCAAAAAAAGTTGGCACATTAGTTGCTGAAAAAAAAGACCATGAAGCAGCAAAAATTAAAGAAATAATTGTCACAATGAAAAAGGAAATGGATATAATTGATAATCAATTGAATCAAGTTGAAGAAAAAATTAGAGCAATCTTAGAAGTTACACCAAACATCCCAGATGATTCAGTTCCAACTGGGCAAGATGAGAACGATAATCTTGAAGTTCGAAAATGAGGAAAAGTTACACCAAACCCAAAGATAAAAGAACATTGAGAAGTAGCTTCAAAACTAGATATTATTGATTTTGAAAGAGGGACAAAATTATCGGGGTCACGCTTTGTTGTTTACAAAGGCATGGGGGCTAAATTAGAGCGAGCTTTAATGAATTTTATGTTAGATGAGCACGCAAAGCGAGGGTATATTGAAATTGAAACACCAATTTTAGTACAACCACAAATTATGTATGGAACAGGAAATTTACCAAAATTTAGAGAAGATACATATTACATTGAAAAAGATAATTTGTATTTAATTCCAACGGCGGAGGTACCGTTAACTAATTTGTATCGGGAAGAAATTTTAGCTGGAAAAGATTTGCCAATTTATCATACTGCTTACACTCCATGCTTTCGCCAAGAAGCAGGCTCAGCAGGACGTGATACAAAAGGAATTATTCGTTTACATCAATTCCGAAAAGTTGAGATGGTTAAATTTACTAAAGCAGAAAATTCGTTTGATGAATTAGAAAAAATGGTCTTAGATGTTGAAAAAATTTTACAATTATTAGAAATTCCATATCGAGTAATCTTATTATGTTCAGGTGATATGGGGTTTTCTTCGACAAAAACATATGATATTGAGGTATGAATGCCAGGACAAAATAAATATCGTGAAATTTCATCATGTTCAAATTGTCTTGACTTTCAATCACGAAGAATGAAAATGCGTTATCGTGACGATAATAATGAAACAAACTTTGTTCATACGCTAAATGGCTCGGGATTAGCGGTTGATCGTTTAATTGTTGCAATTTTAGAAAATTATCAAAATGAAGATGGAACTATTAGTATTCCTAAAAGAATACAAAGTTATTTGCAAGGACAAACAGTTATCGCTTAAAATGTTTCACGTGAAACATTTGACTATTTTAATAAAAGCATAGTCAAACAAAAATTATATGTTATAATTACTTATGTCATTACAATAGTTACATTTGAAACTGGTCAGGACCGGAAGGTAGCAGCCATAAGACTAAGGACTATGTGTAATGACATTTTTTATGATAAGGGTGAGTTTATGAAAGAAAGCGAACTAATTTTTAATAAATTATATAAATTATCACAACGAGCATATAAGAAAAAACATGTTCCAATTTCTGCATTAGTTGTTGATCAAAAAGGTAAAATCATTGCGATTGGTTATAACAAAACAACAAAAAACTCAGTTACAACACATGCTGAGATTTATGCTTTAAATAATGCATGTCGCAAAAAAAGAACAAATAAAATTAGTGATTGTTTAATTTGAGTTACTGTTGAACCATGTATGATGTGTTTAGGAGCAATAATTAATTCAGGAATTAAAGTTATTAATTACTATTTATCAAATGAAAAATTTGGTTTTGTAAAATCAAATCATACTTTTGATTTATCAAAAATGAAAGTTCACCATGTTCGAAAAAATGCAGAAAATATAGTGTTTAAAGATTTAATGAAAAAATTCTTTGAACAATTAAGATAGAATATTTCAAATTAAAGGAGTAAAATAAAATTATAAATTATAAGTTATGGGGGTAAAAAAATGGATTATATTTCATTATATCGTAAATATCGACCAAATATTTTTGACAAAATTGTTGGTCAAGTTGAAATTAGAAAAGCTTTGAAAAATGCAATTAATAATAATAATTTTTCACATGCATATTTATTTTCTGGTCCACGTGGTACAGGAAAAACTTCAATTGCAAAAATATTTGCAAAAGCAATCAATTGTACTAATTTAAATGATGGTAGTCCTTGTAATACTTGTCCAAGTTGTAATGAAATTAATCGTGGTGGAGCAGTCGATGTTTTTGAAATTGATGCTGCTTCAAATAATGGTGTTGATGAAATCAGAGAAATCAGAAATAATGTTCAGTTGTTACCAACAATGGCAAAATATAAGGTTTACATTATTGATGAAATTCATATGTTAACTAATTCAGCTTTTAATGCGTTATTAAAAACATTAGAAGAACCGCCTCAACATGTTGTCTTTATTTTAGCAACAACAGAGAGTCACAAAATTCCAGCAACAATTATTTCACGTTGTCAACAATATAATTTTCGAAAAATACCTAAAGTTGAATTAGAAAATAATATAATTGAAATTTTACAAAAAGAAGAAATTAAATATGATTTAGTTGCAATTAAAGAAATTGCAATTTTAGCGGATGGAAGTGCTCGTGATTCGTTAAGTATTTTAGAACAAGTAATTATGTTTTCTGATCGTAATATTACGTTAGAGAATGTTAATATTATTTTTGCAACAGTTTCAAAAAATATTAAATTAAAATTATTAAAAGATATTTTAGAATTCAAAACAGAAGCGGTCTTACTAACTAGTAAAAAAATTTATGAGGCTGGTTCTGATTTTGAAATTTTAACATTAAATTTATTAGACATTTTAAAAGAAGTGTTTGAATATAAACAAACTGGGAATCTTGTTTTTTTAAATTTATTATCTGAAAACCAAGCAAAAATATTTGCAGCAAAATTAACTGTAGAAGAATTATTAACATTACTTGATTTATTTACTGAAGCGTCGACAAAGATGCGTAGTAGTAGAACACAAGAAATGTATTTTGAATTAATCTTATTAAAAGCGTTATCAATGTTTGAAAGAAATGTTAAAAGTTTAGATGACCTGGAATTAAGTGATCTTACAATTGTTACTAAAACAGAAAAAAACAAAGATAACAAAGTAGATAATTCGGATATAATTACCAAAAATATAGAAATAATGGAAAATAATTCTGTTTATAATGAAGAAAATATTGAAGCAGTTTCAAATTTGCAACAAGTTGAAGAAAAAAATGCTGAACATCTTGAACTGGGTACTGAAAAAAAAATACCAAATTCAGAACCATTATTCCGTAATTTTTCATTATTTGATGATGAAGAATCAAATAATGTTTCTTTGTCACAACCATTGACAACAACATCAGAAAAAGTAACTGATGACGTTGTGTCCGAATTTGATGTTAGTAAAGGTTCTCAGCAGGAGAGCAGTTTTCCGACAGAATTAGAACAAACTCCACACGGGAAAGAGTTAGAAGGTATAACTGATCTGCAAAAGTATCGTGATGATATGAAGAATAAAATTAATATTTATGAACTTAGTAATATTAATTATTCAATTAATCAAATTTTTAATATTTTAATTAAGGCTAATAAAGAAGACCGCGAAAAGTTTGAGAGTAAGTTTATGGAATTAATTAACGAAAAAGGAAAAGTTGTTCAATTAGATAAGCTAATTAGTTTTTATGATGTTAAATATGCTGCCGCATCAGAACAAGGTTTAATTATTGTAACAAATACTAAACCAGAAGCAAATTGAATTAGTTTTGAAATGTGCGATTGAAAATTTCGCAATAAAATTTTCCATGCATTTGATTTTGATTTTATTATCATTGCTTTAAGCGAAAGTGAATGAAATAATGTTCGTGATGATTATGCCAAAATTCGACAAGCAAATAAGTTACCAGAAGTAATGTTAACGGATGTGGAAGAATTTTATCAAAATTTATTAGTTAAACAAATTGATAATTATGATGATCATAAAGAACTTCTTGAGACGGGAAAACAAATTTTTGATAATATTAAGATAATTGATTAATTTATAGGAGACTTAATTATGACTTATGAAGAATTGGTTATGGAATTAAATACTACTTTAGGTGTTGGCAAAAAAGTGGCAGAAAGAATTTTTAATAAGTTAATTATTAAGCCGGAATTATTTGACTCATTAGAGAATGTTTTTAAGGAAATAAAAGATAATTTTCATCAATGCCCAATATGCTCAACATTAATGCAAAATAATGTTTGTTTATTTTGCCAAAATGATTTACGGGATCAAACAAAACTTTGCGTGGTTAGCAATTTTTTTGATGTAATAAAAATTGAAGCAACAAAAGTTTTTAATGGTGTTTATCATGTTTTGAATGGCGAAATTAATGTTAAAAATGGTATTACACCGGATAAATTAACTTTTCCTGTCTTAGAATCTCGAATGAATGATAAAATTATAAAAGAGGTTATTATTGCTGTTGGTGCTACTTTTGAAGGTGAAGTAACAGCACAATACTTAAAAACAGTCTTACAACCTTTTAATGTGAAAATATCACGTTTAGCACGAGGAATTCCAATTGGCGGATCATTAGATTATGTTGATGAAGTAACTTTAAAACAAGCGTTAGAAGGTAGAAAAGATATTTAAGAACGGGGAGAGTGGGTAATAATGCTATTTATAACATTAGAAGGAATTGATGGTTCTGGAAAGACAACAATTTCAAAATTACTAAAAGAAAGACTACGTTCAAAAGGGTACCAAGTTGTTTTAACAAGAGAACCAGGGGGCAATGAAATTGCTGAACAAATTAGAGATGTTATATTAAGTAAGCATAATTTAGGAATGGATCCGTGAACGGAAGCTTTATTGTATATTGCTGCACGAAAACAACACGTTATGGAAGATATTTTACCAGCGTTAAAAGAAGGGGCGATTGTTATTTGCGATCGTTTTATGGATTCAACGTCAGCTTATCAGGGTTATGCTCGTGGTTTAGGAATTCGGACATTAGATGAAGTTCAATCAATTGTCTTAGGAACAACAAAACCAGACTTAACTTTATTTTTTGATATTGAACCAGCAATGGCAAATGAAAGAATGAAAATTAGAAATGAAAATGAAATGAATCGTTTAGACTTGGAGCAAGAATCATTTCATGAAAAAGTATATGAAGGGTATCAGGTATTAATTAGTGAACATTCTGAACGAATTAAAGTAGTTGATGCTCGCAAGTCAGTTAATGATGTTTTAGAACAAGTTTATTATTATGTTGATGAAATAATTCAAAAAATAAAGGATAAGGAAAATGAATAATTTATTTTCACAAAATGATGTAGAAAAAATTGCATTGTTTAAAAATTTAATTTTAAAAAATAATTTATCAAATCAACTTTTAATTTCTTGCAATAATAAAATCAAGTTAGAAACTTTTGCAACTGAAATTATTAAGTTTTTACTATGTCAGGAAAAAAAAGATTCTGATTGTCAATGTGAAACTTGTCAACGCATTAATAATAAAACTTATTATGATTTAAAAATTGGGGGAGATTTTGAAACAACAATTAAAAAAGAAACAATTCAAGAAATTATTCAAACTTTTAGTTATTCAGCATTAGAACAAACGGGAATTAAAGTATATGTTATTAATGGAGCAGATTTATTAACATTAGAAGCCGCTAATTCTTTATTGAAGTTTTTAGAAGAACCTAGTAAAAATACATATGCTTTTTTATTAACAAGAAATAAAACAAAAGTCATTGATACAATCAAGTCACGTTGTTTAAATGTTATTTTAGAAAATACAACTAATGAATTAAATATTGATGAATTTAAAACAAAGTTTATTCAAACTTTTTTTAGAAATTTTGCAAGTACACCAGAAAATAATTTTATTCATATTCGAAAATTAAATGGTTATGATCATTTAGAATCTCATCAACTTTTCTTAGAAATTGCTAATGTTTTGAAACGAAAAGAATGAAGTAAATATGAAATTACAAATCAGACTTTGATTAAAAAACTAAATGATAAAAATACCAAACTAATTGAAATTTCTTATACAATTGCTAATTTATTATTAGAGAATTTAAATAAGGAATTAGTTTTAGAAAAAGGAATGATTGATTTATATAACGAGGTGTAAAGTGAAGGTTTTAAATGATTTATTAGATTATGAGGGAATTAAAATTAATCAACGAACAGATATGTTTATTTTTTCCTTAGATACTGTTTTGTTGGCACGATTTGCAACCTTGAATGCTAAAACAAAAAACATTCTTGATATTGGAACCAATAATGCTGCGATTCCATTAATTTTATCAACATTAACTTCCGCAGCGATTACTGGGATTGAGTTACAACAAGAAGCGGTGCAGTTAGCAGAAGAAAATGTGCTATTAAATCAAAAAACCGCACAAATTAAAATTGTTCATGATGATATTAACGAGTATGTTAAGACAAATACTAATTTTAAATATGATTTGATTTTATGTAACCCACCATTTTTTAAAATTGGTGAATCAAAATTAAACGAAAAAAACAAATTGTTAGTTCCTGCTCGCCATGAAACAACTTTGACATTAGAAGATATTATTTTTGTAGCAAAAAAATTAATTGCTAATCGTGGTTATTTTGCAATAATTCATCGTACGACAAGATTATTTGAAATTACTGCATTATTAATTAAATATGGTTTTAATATTAAACGGTTGCAATTTATTCATCCCTTTCAAGAAAGCGAAGCCAACAATGTTTTAATTGAAGCCCGTTTTCAAGGCGGTGAGGGTCTTATTATTGAAAAACCAATTGTGGTTCATAATAATGATTATCAATATAGTGATACAGTTTTAAAATTATTTCGAAAATAGGTGATTAAAATGGATAACAAACTTTTAAATCGTAATGAAAAATATATTATTGGGGTCTCGGGTGGTCCGGATAGTATGTTTTTACTTGATAACATTTATCATAATCCTGAATTAGATATTAATAATTTTATTGTTTGTTTAGTCAACTATCAAAAACGAGCGGATAGTGATCATGATGAACAAATTGTTCTTGAATATTGCAAAAAACAAAATATTAAAATTTATGTCAAAAAAGTAACATCAGCAGATTATGACAAGTATCAAACAATTTCTCATAATTTTCAAAATGTTGCGCGTGATATTCGTTATGATTTCTTTTTACAGATTAGTAAAAAATATCACTGTCATGGTGTTTTAATTGCGCATAATTTAACTGATCATATTGAAACATATATTTTACAAAAACAACGGAACGGAATTGTTGAATATTATGGTTTAAACCAAATTAGTTATTATCATTCGCACTTATTGGGATCTGAACTTAAAATAATCCGAATGATGTTAAAGATAACTAGAGAAGAGATTATTGAATATCTTTTTCATAACCAAATTAACTATGCAATTGATTCAACCAATATTTTAGGAATTTATAACCGTAATATTATTCGAAATGAAATTCAACAAATTAATTTACAAGATATGTTATTAGAAATTAACCAAAAAAATAATGAGAATAAAGAATTAAAACTATTGGCAAAAGATTATTTAATTGATAATTTTGGACAAATTAATGTTATTAGTTTTAATGCTATCAATAATGTACAGTTACAAAAAATTATTATTTTTAATTATTTTAAAATAAATAAGCTTGTTCAGTTAATTAGTAATAAAAAAAGAAAATTTTTAGATGAAATAATTAAAGAACTAAAAAGTACAAAACCCAATATTATTATTAAAGTTAATAATGATTATTCTTTAGTTAAATCATATGATAATGTTGAAATTATTAATAATAATGTTTTGCAGCCAACAACTGTTAAAGTTACAGCAATAACAAATCTTCCAATTAAATGAAAAGAAAAAATAATTTTGCAAGGAACAAAAAATAGTTATAATTTTAAAATAGCGGCAAACCAATTTCCATTAACAATTACAAATGATGTTCTTTTTTTACAAAAAGTAATTGTTACAAAAACATCTTTGAACCGATGGTTTATTAAAAATAAAATTCCAATTCTAGCTCGGAAAAGTTATTTTATTTTAGATGCTCAAAATCAACTTGTTTTTGTTAACAATTTGGTTGATTTAAAGATTAATAAATTTATTAATAATACTTGACCGGAAAAACACAATTTATTTTTTTTTTATGATAAAATAGTTTAGAATTGGGTCATTATTTTAAATGACTTAAAAAGATTAGTTTCAAAGTCTTATATAGAGAGGAAATGATTATGAATAAAAAAAGAATGTGATTTTCGATCATAAGTGCATTTATTTTTATTGGTTTGATTGTCTTAACAATTCTGTTATGAAAGGGAACAGATGAAACAAAAATTAGTGAAGGTAATATGACTACTATTGGTAATTCGAAACGGTATAACGATAAAGACATTGATGAAATTACCATTAAGGCGGAAGTTGGTCGTAATAGTGTTGTAATGTCTGGGGTTATTAAGTATGTTGAAAATGGTGTTTCAAAAACTGTTCGTTATAGTTCAGAATGAAGTCGCGAAGGATTTAACAATTATACTTATAAAGTGGGGCAAGATCAAAACACTTGAGATCAAAACTTTGGTCCTAAATTAAAAGGTGGTCTTGTTTCAATTGACCGTGAATTTGTACCAGTATGACAAACGGTGTTAATTCAGTTAATTCCATGGGTATTGTTAATAGGAGTTGCTGTCTTTATGATTATGCGGTTGTCAAAAATGGGTGGCGGAATGGGCGGCGCAAATCCATTTTCAATGGGGAAAAATAAAGCTCGTCAAATTCAATCAACAGTTAAATTTTCAGATGTTGCTGGAATTAACGAAGAAAAAACAGAATTAGTTGAATTAGTTGATTACTTAAAAAATCCACAAAAATATTCAAGTATGGGTGCTCGCGCTCCCAAAGGAGTATTAATGGAAGGGCCACCGGGGACAGGGAAAACCTTGTTAGCAAAAGCTGTTGCTGGTGAAGCAGGCGTACCATTCTTTTCAATCTCAGGGTCTGAATTTGAAGAAATGTTTGTTGGGGTTGGTGCTTCAAGAATTCGTGAGATGTTTATTGCAGCAAAAAAAGCAGCACCATGTATTATCTTTATTGATGAAATTGATGCTGTTGGACGAAAAAGAACCGTTTCAATTGGGAGTGGGGCTAATGAACAAACATTAAACCAATTATTAGTTGAAATGGATGGATTTGGAACTAATACCGGAGTTATTGTGATGGCAGCAACTAACCGTGTTGATGTTTTGGATTCAGCATTATTAAGACCTGGTCGTTTTGACCGTCAAATTCAAATCTCATTGCCAGATATTAATGAACGTGAAGCAATCTTAAAATTACATGCCCGTAATAAAGCGGTTTCAACTGAAGTTGATTTTAGACGAATCGCTGAAAGAACACCTGGTTTCTCAGGGGCACAATTAGAAAATGTGTTAAACGAAGCAGCAATTTTATGTGTTCGTAAGAATTTAAAAATTATTACAATTAATATTATCGATGAAGCGATTGATCGTGTTGTTGGGGGACCAGCAAAAGAATCACGTAAATATTCAGTTATGGACAAGGACATTGTTTCATATCATGAAGCTGGACATGCTTTAATAGGATTAAGATTAGAAGCAGCTAGCAAAGTTCAAAAAGTAACAATTATTCCACGTGGTCAAGCTGGTGGATATACAATTATGACACCAAAAGAAGAAACAATGTTCCATAGTAAAGAAAATTTATATGCAACAATTACTGGTTATTTAGGTGGACGTGCGTCAGAAGAAATTATTTTTGGAAAAACTAAAATAACAACTGGTGCGCATGATGACTTAGAAAAAGCAACAAACATTGCACGTCATATGGTTACTGGATATGGAATGAGTTCGTTAGGATTAGTACAATTTGAATCACCAAAAGACGAATATACTGGGGCAACAAAACGTTATTCAGAAGATGTTGCTGCTAAAATTGATACGGAAGTTCGTAAAATTTTAGATGACTGTTATGTTACAGCCAAAGCGATAATTTCAGAAAATCGTGAGTTATTAGATTTAATTGCTGAAAGCTTAAAAATATTAGAGACAATTACTGCTGAGCAAATTGAATATATTAATAAATACAATAAAGTACCAGATGAAGTAGTTCATGAAAAAGAACGAGCAGCTAGACATAAAGAAAAAGAAGCAAAAGGTGAAATTTTAGAAGTTAAACCAAAAGAACGTAAAAAAGACCATCCTGAAGAAGAAAATAATAAGGATTCAGATGATAAAGAGTAGGAATAATCAAACCCTACTCTTTATTTTACTTTTAAAAATAGTTGTACTATAATTGCAGAGTGAACAGAATTATGAAGGAGTTTGATAAAATGAATAAAGATAGAGTAATTAAGGCGATTAGCAATTCTCACAATGTAAAAATGACGGTTGTGGATGCAACTGAATCGCTAAATAACATTATCAAATTACATGAAACCAATCCATTAGCAACAATTGCATTGTCAAGAGTTGTTTTGGCAACAATTTTAATTGGTAGCGATATGAAAAATGCAACTGATAAAATGACAGCTATTATTAATGGAAATGGTCCAATTGGAACAATGATGGCTGAATATACTGGCCATAAAGTTCGTGCTTTTTGTGGGAACCCACAATTTGATGTTGAACAAATTGATCGTAGTAAAAACGTAATTTCACAGGTAGTAGGAACTGATGGTTATTTGCGAGTAATGAAAGACTTGGGAATGAAAGATAGTTTTTCTGGTCAAATTGAATTGATTTCTGGTGAAATTAATTTGGATTTTACTTATTATTTAGCACAAAGCGAACAAATTAAATCGGTAATTGCTTGTTCAATTAAAATGAATGATGACAATACAATTGCTAAAGCAATTGGTTTTTATGCACAATTATTACCAGAACATAAGGATGAAGATATTGATTATTTAGAAGAAAAAGTTGGTAATTTAGAAAGTATTAGTCATAAGTTAATTGCTGAAAGTGATCTAACGAATGTTTTTAAATTAATTGATGAAAATGCAAAAGTATTAGAAACTGATTCTGTGGCATTTGAATGTAGTTGTTCATATGAAAAAGCCTTGGCATCAGCTAAATTATTAGGTGATGAACAATTGAATGAAATTTTAGAAAAAAATAGCGAAGTTGAAATTGTATGTGATTTTTGTCGTAAAAAATATACAATTAAAGTCGCTGACTTAAAAGGATTGTTAAAAGAATAACTTTAATAAATATAAATAAGTTGATAAAATTAAAATAATTTTGTTATTATATTATTATGATAAAAATTAATTGCAAAATGTAATGTGATATTTACCAGGGGAGGAAAAAACAAAATGGCTGAAATGGGAAAAACACCTAGTACAGAAGAAACAAAAGTTAAAGCAAAGCAGTCTAAAGTAAAAGAACCAAAGGAAAAGAAAGAAAAAATCGATTATACTGCAGTTAAAGAATTTAAACAAAAACTAAAAGAACAAAAGAAACAAACTAAATTATATTCAAAACGAATTTTAAAAGGGGAAGTAATTTCAACAATCAAAACAAAACCAGATACAAGTAAATATGTTATTGAATTAGTAGATGTTAAGAAATCATATATTACAGGAGAAGTTGAAACACCAGTTTTAAAAGGAATTGATTTAAAATTAGAAAAAGGAAACTTTATTGTTATCTTAGGTCCTTCTGGATCAGGGAAAACAACCTTGCTAAATATTATTTCAGGATTAGATAAAGTTTCAAGTGGTGATGTTTTTGTTATTGGTTATAATTTGTCTTTATTAAAAGATGTTGATTTAACCAAATTTAGAAGAGATAATATTGGATTTATTTTTCAACAATATAACTTATTAACTAATTTAACTGCAAAAGAAAACGCCGAAGTTGGTGAAAACCTAAGTAAAAATAAAAACAAAGATATGACAATTAAAGATATTTTTGAGACAATTGGAATGGAAGAACAAATGAACAAATATCCTCATCAAATGTCAGGTGGTCAACAACAACGGGTTTCAATTGCTAGAGCATTAGCCAAAAATCCTGACATTCTATTTGGTGATGAACCAACGGGAGCTTTAGATGAAGAAATGGGTCGAAAAGTACTTGAAATTTTAGTCGATGTTAATAAAAAATATAGAACAACAGTCATTATTGTTACCCATAACCCCAATATTGCTGATATTGCAAATACAGTTATTCATGTTCGTAATGGATTAATTGATCAAATTAAGAAAAATACTCATCCAAAAAAACCAAGTGAAATTGATTGGTCTTAATCTATGAAACGGACCGAATATCAAATTAGGTACCTCCTAAACCGCTTAACGGGCGGTTTTTTATTTGCAATCGTACGATAAAATAAGGATTTTTTCAGGTATTTTAAAAGTTAGATACTATTTTTCATTGTTGTCAAATTTTAATC